>NZ_JBBJZX010000020.1:0-25551 GCF_038148935.1 Streptococcus pseudopneumoniae
GAAGCTAGCCGCAGGTTGCTCAAAGCCCTGCCTTGAGGTTTCAGATAGAAGCTGACGTAGTTTGAAGAGATTTTCGAAGAGTATAAAAACTCTCTAATTCCCTTAAAGTAGGAACTAGAGAGTTTTTTTAATCTTTAAAGCTTGTATGGTTGACTGGACCAGAACCATGACCGAGTTGAGGGGCGTCTTGGATGGCTTTCGTGATAAAGGCCTTGGCCTTATCGACTGCTTGATAGAGGGTTTTCCCCTTGGCTAGTTCAGCCGTAATCACTGCAGCAAAGGTACATCCAGTACCATGGGTGTGACAGGTTTGAATTCGTGGGCTTTCCCAGACAAATTGCTCATCCTTTGTAAAGAGGAAATCCTTGGCACCGCCTTCGAGATGCCCGCCTTTAATAACAACGGACTGAGGACCAAATTCTTTTAAAATCAGGCGACCAGCACGCTGCATGTCTTCGGGGTCATGGATTGAAAAACCAACAATCTCTTCTGCCTCAGGAAGATTTGGCGTAATAATCGTTGCTAGAGGTAGTAAGTTTGTTTTGAGATAGTCTCTAGCACTTGAGTCGATCAAGGCATCTCCGCTTGTAGCAACCATAACAGGATCAAGGACATAGGGACAATCCAGTTTTTTAAGATAGGGCTGGATGATTTCCATGATGTCAGTAGTTGCCAACATTCCAGTTTTTACAGCCTGAGGTGGAATATCAGAAAAGACACTGTCCAATTGGGCTTTCAACATTTGAGGAGAAACGTGCTCGATTAGCTGAACACCTCTGGTATTTTGAGCGACAAGACTGGTTACAACGGCCATTCCATAGACATCTCTCGCTTGGAATGACTTTAAATCAGCCATAATGCCAGCACCGCCACTAGGGTCAGTCCCTGCAATGGTCAAAGCAACGGGTAAATAAGTCATCTAAAACCTCCCAACCAACTGAAGTTTGTATTCTTAAGAACAAGCTAATCTGTTTCAGGAAGGCAATAGAAGACTGCTAGTCCCCATTATCATTTCCACTTCCATCAGCTAGCATTACCTAGATTGAGTCAGAGGGATCTAACAGTCGTTAATCTCAGCTTTACGCACCCCTAGTGGTTGTTTTCTTTTTTCTTTAGTATAGCATATTTTTATTGTTTATATAGTAATATTTGACTGCAAATCGTTTTTCAAATGATTAAAATTCTATTTTTCGAAGAAAAGATTGATTTTATAATTGACAAATGTAGACTTTGATAGTATACTAAGGAATGTAATTGACAAATGTAGATTTTGGAGGTGTACTGATGCAGATTTCAGATGCAGAATGGCAGGTCATGAAGATTATTTGGATGCAAGGAGAGCAGACCAGTATGGATTTGATCAGGGTTCTGGCAGAGCGGTTCGACTGGTCCAAGTCAACCATTCAAACTCTTTTGGCTCGTTTGGTTGAGAAAGAGTGTCTGACAAGGAAAAAAGAAGGCAAGTTCTTTGTCTATTCAGCCCTTTTAACTTTGGACCAAAGTCGGGATTTACTTGTCCAAGATATCAAGGACAAGGTTTGTTCTCGTAGGATTAAGAACTTGTTGGCTGATTTGATTGCTGAATGTGATTTTACTTTGGCTGACTTAGAAGACTTGGAAGCTGTGATTTCTAAGAAGAAATCAAGTGCTGTAACAGAAGTAAAATGTAATTGTATGTAAAGGAGACGTCATGTTAAATAGTATTGTAACCATTATTTGTATTGCCCTTATCGCGTTTATCTTGTTTTGGTTTTTCAAAAAGCCTGAAAAATCTGGACAAAAGGCCCAGCAAAAAAAGGGCTACCAAGAGATTCGAGTGGAAGTCATGGGAGGCTACACTCCTGAGTTGATTATCCTCAAGAAATCAGTGCCAGCCCGCATTGTCTTTGACCGTAAGGACCCGTCACCCTGTCTGGACCAAATTGTTTTTCCAGACTTTGGTGTACATGCGGACCTGCCAATGGGTGAAGAGTATGTAGTGGAAATCACGCCTGAGCAGGCTGGAGAGTATGGTTTCTCTTGTGGCATGAATATGATGCACGGTAAGATGATTGTAGAATAGGAGAATGATATGACTGAAATTGTAAAAGCAAGTCTTGAAAATGGTGTTCAAAAAATCCGTATCACGGCAGACAAAGGCTATCATCCAGCCCACATTCAACTGCAAAAAGGAGTTCCTGCTGAGATCACCTTTCACCGTGTGACACCTTCAAACTGTTATAAGGAAATTCTGTTTGAAGAAGAAGGCATCTTAGAACCAATCGGCGTAGATGAGGAGAAAGTCATTCGTTTTACACCTCAAGAATTAGGCCAACATGAATTTTCTTGTGGCATGAAGATGCAAAAGGGGAGTTATACCGTAGTTGAGAAGACTCGAAAATCTCTATCACTTTTACAGCGTTTTTGGATTACTAGTATCTTTACTGTGCCTCTTGTGATTCTCATGATTGGGATGTCGACAGGAGGAATTAGTCACCAAGTCATGCGTTGGGGCACCTTTTTAGCCACAACACCGATTATGCTAGTAGCAGGTGGTCCTTATATCCAAAGTGCTTGGGCTAGTTTTAAAAAGCACAATGCCAACATGGATACCTTGGTTGCTCTGGGAACCCTAGTGGCCTATTTCTATAGCTTAGTTGCCCTCTTCGCTGGTCTCCCCGTTTACTTTGAAAGTGCTGCATTTATCTTCTTCTTCGTTCTTATGGGAGCCGTTTTTGAGGAGAAAATGCGGAAAAATACTTCCCAAGCTGTGGAGAAATTACTTGACTTGCAGGCTAAAACTGCAGAAGTCTTGCGTGAGGATAACTATGTTCAAGTCCCCTTGGACCAAGTCAAGGTAGGTGACCTGATTCGAGTGCGTCCCGGTGAAAAGATTGCTGTTGATGGTGTCGTAGTGGAAGGTGTCTCCAGTATTGATGAGTCTATGGTGACAGGTGAGAGTCTGCCTGTGGACAAGACAGTTGGAGATACCGTCATTGGTTCAACCATCAATAATAGTGGAACACTTGTTTTTAGAGCAGAAAAAGTTGGTTCAGAGACTGTTTTGGCTCAGATTGTGGATTTTGTGAAGAAAGCTCAGACAAGTCGTGCGCCGATTCAGGACTTGACGGACAAAATTTCAGGCATTTTTGTCCCAGCAGTTGTCATTTTAGGAATCGTGACCTTTTGGGTTTGGTTCGTCTTGCTCAGGGATAGTGTAGTCGTGCTTGGAGCGAGTTTTGTCTCTTCTATTCTCTATGCGGTGGCAGTTTTGATTATCGCCTGTCCTTGTGCTTTGGGGCTCGCAACACCGACAGCCCTTATGGTGGGGACAGGACGCAGTGCCAAGATGGGAGTTCTCCTCAAAAATGGAATGGTTCTACAGGAAATCCAGAAAGTCCAAACTATTGTCTTTGATAAGACTGGAACTTTGACGGAAGGGAAGCCTGTGGTAACAGATATCATCGGCGACGAAGTAGAAGTGCTTGGATTAGCAGCCTCCTTGGAAGAAGCTTCTCAACACCCACTGGCTGAAGCCATTGTGAAACGAGCGAGTGAAGCTGGACTTGAGTTACAAACTGTTGAAAATTTCCAAGCCTTGCACGGAAAAGGTGTCTCAGGGCAAATCAATGGAAAACAAGTTCTGCTTGGAAATGCTAAAATGCTGGATGGTCTGAACATTTCAAGCACTTATCAGGAAAAACTAGAAGAACTGGAAAAAGAAGCTAAGACAGTTGTGTTTTTGGCTGTGGACAATGAAATTAAAGGCTTGCTTGCTTTGCAAGATATCCCTAAGGAAAATGCTAAGCTAGCCATCACTCAACTAAAAAAACGTGGCCTTAAAACAGTCATGTTGACAGGAGACAATGCAGGTGTGGCGCGTGCTATTGCAGATCAAATCGGAATCGAAGAGGTCATTGCAGGTGTTTTGCCAGAAGAAAAAGCCCATGAAATCCATAAACTACAAGCGGCTAGCAAAGTAGCCTTTGTTGGGGACGGTATCAATGATGCTCCTGCGCTCAGTGTAGCAGATGTGGGGATTGCTATGGGAGCTGGAACAGATATTGCCATAGAGTCGGCAGATTTGGTTTTGACAACCAATAACCTTTTAGGAGTGGTTCGTGCCTTTGACATGAGTAAGAAAACCTTTAATAGAATTCTGCTCAATCTTTTCTGGGCCTTTATCTACAATGTCGTTGGAATTCCGATAGCAGCAGGAGTCTTTTCAGGTGTTGGACTGGCCCTCAATCCAGAACTAGCAGGTCTAGCTATGGCCTTTAGTTCTGTATCTGTTTTGACCAGTTCCCTTCTGCTAAACTTTAGTAAAATAGATTAAAAGTAATGACTGGATTTCTTTGTTATAAAACAGGAGTGACAGCACTTTCAAAACTGTATTAGAATAGAGAATAGAGAGTTTTGAGCAGATTTTTAGAAAAGTCAACATAAATATGATACAGTGGAATAGTAAAAGTTTGGAGAACGTTTCCAATTCTATGTAATCGTATTCTCCAAATCTAAAAAAATTGAAGGAGAGTTATCACTATGACTCAAGGGAAAATTACTGCATCTGCAGCAATGCTTAACGTATTGAAAACATGGGGCGTAGACACAATCTACGGTATCCCATCAGGAACACTCAGCTCATTGATGGACGCTTTGGCTGAAGAAAAAGATATCCGCTTCTTGCAAGTTCGCCACGAAGAAACAGGTGCTCTTGCAGCGGTTATGCAAGCTAAATTCGGTGGCTCAATCGGGGTTGCAGTTGGTTCAGGTGGTCCAGGTGCGACTCACTTGATTAACGGTGTTTACGATGCAGCTATGGATAACACTCCATTCCTAGCGATCCTTGGATCACGTCCAGTTAACGAACTCAACATGGATGCTTTCCAAGAATTGAACCAAAACCCAATGTACAACGGTATCGCTGTATACAACAAACGTGTAGCTTACGCTGAGCAATTGCCAAAAGTTATTGACGAAGCTTGCCGTGCTGCAGTTTCTAAAAAAGGTCCAGCTGTTGTTGAAATCCCAGTAAACTTTGGTTTCCAAGAAATCGACGAAAACTCATACTATGGATCAGGTTCATACGAGCGTTCATTCATTGCTCCTGCCTTGAACGAAGTTGAAATCGACAAAGCTGTTGAAATCTTGAACAACGCTGAACGTCCAGTTATCTATGCTGGTTACGGTGGTGTTAAAGCTGGTGAAGTGATTACTGAATTGTCACGTAAAATCAAAGCACCAATCATCACAACTGGTAAAAACTTTGAAGCCTTTGAATGGAACTATGAAGGTTTGACAGGTTCTGCTTACCGTGTTGGTTGGAAACCAGCCAACGAAGTGGTCTTTGAAGCAGACACAGTTCTTTTCCTTGGTTCAAACTTCCCATTTGCTGAAGTTTACGAAGCATTCAAGAACACTGAAAAATTCATCCAAGTTGATATTGACCCTTACAAACTTGGTAAACGTCACGCCCTTGACGCTTCAATCCTTGGTGACGCAGGTCAAGCAGCTAAAGCTATCCTTGACAAAGTGAATCCAGTTGAATCTACTCCATGGTGGCGTGCAAACGTTAAGAACAACCAAAACTGGCGTGATTACATGAACAAACTCGAAGGTAAAACTGAGGGTGAATTGCAATTGTACCAAGTTTACAATGCAATCAACAAACATGCTGATCAAGATGCTATCTACTCAATCGACGTAGGTGACACTACTCAAACATCTACTCGTCACCTTCACATGACACCTAAGAACATGTGGCGTACATCTCCACTCTTTGCGACAATGGGTATTGCCCTTCCTGGTGGTATCGCTGCTAAGAAAGACAATCCAGATCGCCAAGTATGGAACATCATGGGTGATGGTGCATTCAACATGTGCTACCCAGACGTTATCACAAACGTTCAATACGACCTTCCAGTTATCAACGTTGTCTTCTCAAATGGTAAATATGCCTTCATCAAGGACAAATACGAAGACACAAACAAACACTTGTTTGGTTGTGACTTCTCTAATGCTGACTATGCGAAAATCGCTGAAGCGCAAGGAGCTGTTGGATTTACAGTTGACCGTATCGAAGACATCGATGCAGTTGTCGCAGAAGCTGTTAAATTGAACAAAGAAGGTAAAACTGTTGTGATCGATGCTCGCATCACTCCACACCGTCCACTTCCAGTAGAAGTACTTGAGTTGGATCCAAAACAACACTCAGAAGAAGCAATCAAAGCCTTCAAGGAAAAATACGAAGCAGAAGAACTCGTACCATTCCGTCTCTTCTTGGAAGAAGAAGGATTGCAATCACGCGCAATTAAATAATTTCTCTCGCCGAAAATCAAATATAAAACTTGTAGATTTTATTCTTTAATTTTCATAGAGAGAAACTTGAAAAGATCGGAGCAATCCGGTCTTTTTATGGAGGATAGTAAATGGATTTAAATCAATTAGATATTATCGTTTCAGATGTTCCCCAAGTTTGTGCTGACTTGGAGTATATCTTGGATAAAAAGGCAGATTATGCTGATGATGGTTTTGCTCAATTTACTATTGGCAGTCACTGTCTGATGTTGTCCCAAAATCATTTGATTCCTTTGGAAGATTTTCAGTCAGGAATCATTCTTCATATCGAGGTTGAGGATCTAAATCAGAATTACCAACGTTTAAAAGAGATCGGTGTCGAGATTTTACACGGTATTTGTGAAACGGATTGGGGAACAGAGTCCTTATTAGTTAAAGGTCCTGCTGGTCTAGTGATTGATTTTTATCGTATGAAATAAGGAGCTCAGTCATTTGACGTTAACCTTAGCTATTTTTAAAACAGAAATTGAGAATATGAACTATTGAAAAGATCGGAGAAATCCGGTCTTTTTAATATAAAGAAATTGCATATAAATAGTTGACAACGCTTTCCTGAAACCTTATAATAAAAATATAACAGCAGAAAATAAGATTGATATGGAAAGGAGAAATATTTTTTAAACAGCTGTAGTAAGTGGATTTTATTATTTCACTGGAACTTGGGATTGAAATATCTCCATGAATAGATAGTAGGAGGAAAGAGATGCAAAAAAAGGATATTTATCTAATCTGTGTGACCATGATTATCTGTTCAATTATTATAGGTTTGATTGTAGGAAATTTTATTTTGCATGGTCTTGAAGATATTGCAGCAATCATTAACCACGGCTTACAGACAATCAATCAGTCCATCCATTGATTGACAATAGCTATTCATTTTTACATTTTATGGATCAAACAGATCGGAGCAATCCGGTCTTTTTCTTATCACAAGACTGTGATAGTTTACATTTTTATAATAAAACTCTTAAAGTCTTGCTTGTTTTTGTATTAAATTATAAAATAGAAAGTATAAAAGAACAAAAGAGGTTTTGAAAATGTCTGAAAAACAAATGAAAGTGTTGGGCTGGGCAGCGACATTTATGTCTGTTATGATGTATGTGTCATATTTCCCACAAATCATGAATAATCTTGCCGGTCAAAAAGGCAACTTCATTCAACCCCTAGTCGCAGCTATCAACTGTAGTCTCTGGGTTTACTATGGTCTTTTCAAGAGGGAAAGAGATATTCCACTTGCAGCTGCTAATGCACCAGGTATCGTTTTTGGTTTAGTAACGGCTATCACAGCTTTGATTTAAAAAGAAGACTGCTTTCAGTCTTTTTCTTTTATGAAAATAGATGCTTCATTAAAGTAATTTTTGAATGAGAGTTGAGGGAAAAAGTCCAGTTACAGCTAGCTTTACGAGAGTCTTTTATGTTCGTCTCTATCAAAGAAAAAAGTATATCGTTACTATTTTTACAAAATCTTCTCCCTACTTTATAAGATGTTAAAAAGAGTTCAAATGGAACTCTTTTTTTGCTATAATGAGGGGAGAAAAATCAGACAGGAGATCAAGATGTCAGAACCATTATTTTTACAATCAGTTATGCAAGAAAAAATCTGGGGTGGAACCAAGCTACGTGATGAGTTTGGCTACGACATCCCAAGTGAAAAAATCGGAGAATATTGGGCTATCTCAGCCCATCCAAATGGTGTCTCTAAAGTTGCCAATGGTCGTTTCGAGGGAACAGACCTGGCTACTTTATATGCAGAGCACCGTGAATTGTTTGGCAACCGTCCAGAGCCTGTATTTCCACTTTTGACCAAAATTCTCGATGCCAACGACTGGCTCAGTGTCCAAGTTCACCCAGACGATGCTTACGGACTCGAGCATGAAGGCGAACTCGGAAAAACAGAATGCTGGTACATCATAGCTGCGGATGAAGGTTCAGAGATTATCTACGGTCACAATGCCAAGTCAAAAGAAGAACTCCACCAGCAAATCGAGGATAAGAACTGGGATGATTTGTTGACCAAAGTACCTGTTAAGGCTGGAGATTTCTTCTATGTGCCAAGTGGCACCATGCATGCTATTGGCGCAGGTATTTTAATCCTTGAAACACAACAATCTAGTGACACAACCTACCGTGTCTATGACTTTGACCGTAGGGATGATAATGGCAACTTGCGTGAGCTTCATCTTGAAAAATCCATTGATGTCTTGAACATTGGTGAGCCTGCAAATAGCCGTCCTGTGACTGTCAAAGCAGATGATTTGCGTTCCACTCTCCTTGTATCCAATGATTTCTTTGCAGTTTACAAGTGGGAAATTACTGGAAAAGTTGACTTCGAAAAGACAGCTGACTACAGCTTATTCAGTGTTTTAGCTGGTCAAGGTCAACTGACTGTTGACGGAAAAAACTATCCAATCCAAAAAGGTAGTCACTTTATCTTACCAAGTGATGTTGAAGCTTGGACTCTGGAAGGGCAAGGTTTGGAATTGATTGTTAGTCATCCATAAAAAAGAAAGGGCCTGAGTTTACTACTCAAGTCCTTTTGATTACATAAATTGGGCGATGAAAACCACGATGATGATGATTGGAATGATAAAACGAAGAAGGAAGAGCCAGACTTGGAAAAGTCCCTGTTTCCATGCTGTTTCATCGAGATGGAGTTCCTCCATTGCAAGAGCCTTTTTAAAGATATAGCCTGTAAAAAGTGAAAGGCAGAGAGCTCCAAATGGCATGAGGAGATTGGAAACCAAGAAGTCCATAGCGTCAAAGAAGGTCTTCCCAAAGATGTGAACATTCGCCATGACACCGTAAGATAGGGCTGAAGGAATTCCAAATACAAAGGTCAAGATTCCTAAAATAGCACTCCATTTAGCACGCTTGCTGTTGTCTTGATTGGTGATATTGCCCACATTGATTTCCAGCATCACGACAGAGGAAGTGACTGTCGCAAAGAGGAAGAGCAAGAGGAAGAGGATGTAGAAAATGGTTCCAAAAGGCATCTTGTCAAAGAGTTGAGGCAAGACGATAAAGAGCAGGCTTGGTCCACCTTCAGATTGGATGTTGAAGGCTGACATAGCAGGGAAAATGGCTAGACCTGCCATGATGGACACCGAGATGTTCATTGCTACGATAGAAATTCCTGACTGGACTAGATTGGTTTTCTTATCCAAATAAGAAGCATAGGTCAGCATGGCTGTAACCCCTAGTGAGAGGGCAAAGAAAGATTGTCCCAGAGCATATAGGAGACCAGCACTGGTCAGTTTTGAAAAGTCTGGTTTAAGGAAGTAGAGAACGCCTTCCATGGCATTTGGCAAGCTGAGAGAGCGCCCAATGATCACTACAAAGATGATAAAGAGCAGAGGCATCATGACTTTCGAAGCTCTTTCAATCCCTTTTTGAACACCACGTGATACAATGAAGATATTCAATAGGATAAAGGCTGCTTGAGCTCCTAGGGCAATGGCTGGATTTGAAATGATTGAAGTAAATAACTGAGCATAATCCCCCGTTCCACCAATTTGGAACAATTTTCCAAACTCAATGCCTAGATAAACCAGAATCCATCCCCCAATAACACTATAGAAAGATAAGAGGATAAAGAGGGCAAAGGCACCAATCCAACCGATAAAGTTGTACTTGCTATTCTTGCCCAGTTTTCCAAAGGTTTTGATAGCTGAGACACCAGCACTTCGGCCGAGAGCAAATTCAGCCAGCAATAGGGGGAAACCGATTAGAATAGTGGAAATGAGAAAGACCAGTAAAAAGCCTCCTCCACCGTTAGCAGCAGTCATATAGGGGAATTTCCAAACGGCACCAAGTCCGATAGCTGAACCAGCAGATGCTAGGATAAAGCCCAGTTTAGAACCCCATTGCGATTTTTCAGACATAGTTAAACTCCTAAAATTAGTGTTACAAAAGAAAAAGCTACTGCCCTTGGCAACTAGCCTCATCAGTACTCAAAGTGAGCGTTTCTTTTGATTGATAGACTTGACTATCCTATCATGTTTTCTAAGGTCTGTCAAGAAAACCATTTTCATGTTATGATAAAGTAAAAAATTTCGCAAAAACGCTTGACTCTGACCTAAGGGGAGGGGTTATACTATCATTGTAAGGAGGAAATCATGTACCATATAAAAGAAGCTGCGCAGCTTTCGGGCGTCTCCGTCAAGACCCTGCACCACTACGATAAGATAGGACTTTTGGTTCCTTTAAAGTCGGAAAACGGCTATCGAACCTACAGTCAGGAGGATTTGGAACGCCTTCAGGTCATTCTTTATTACAAGTATCTAGGTTTTTCTTTAGAAAAAATAGCAGAGCTATTAAAGGAAGAAAGGACTGATTTATTGCCCCACTTGACCAGACAGTTGGACTATTTGACTCGAGAAAGGCAACATCTGGATACCTTGATTTCCACCTTGCAGAAAACTATTCAAGAACAAAAAGGAGAAAGAGAAATGAGCATTCAAGAGAAATTTGCTGGATTTGACTACCAAGACCATCAAAAATACCACCAAGAGGCGGTAGAGAAATATGGACAAGAAGTCATGGACCAAGCGCTGGAGCGCCAGAAAGGTCACGAAGACGAGGCTACGGCTGCCTTCAACCAAGTTTTTCAAGCCTTGTCACAAAATCTTCAAGCTGGTCTACCTGTAACAGCAACAGAAAACCAAGAAGAAGCTGCTAAACTCTTGCAAGCCATTCGTACTTATGGATTTGACTGCTCTATTGAGGTATTCGGTCATATCGGTAAAGGCTACGTCTATAACCCAGAATTTAAGGAAAACATTGACAAATTTGGATCTGGAACAGCCCAGTACACATCAGATGTGATTGCCCACTATGTCCAAAATCAGACAAAATAAAATCGGAGGAGTGATCTTCCGATTTTTTCTAAATTCAAGCACTACTTGCTTAATAATTTTTCTACTACATTTAGTTTTCGCATGGTCAAATCTACATTGAAAAGCTTTTCAAGATAGTTAGTACTGAGCTTTTTTCGTTTTGCAGTTCTAGGGAGATAGAGATAGAGACAGTGGTTACCGACACAAATTTCTTCTTCGCTGTAATCAATTTTTAATTTTTCTAAAGGGAGACTTTGAATAGCTTCTTGATAAAAAATCACGTGTACACGGTCATAAAGATAGTGTTCTCTAAACGGATTTTCTTGGACAATGTTTTTAAAAATATCCTTATTCTTAATGATTATTTTGAGATTGGCTCCAATCTTTTCCTTTATTAGAGTATGAACACGTTCTCGTATTGTTTCGAGAGCTAAGTTACTTTCAAGAATAATATTTCCACTTTGAATATAAGTTCGAACTTGTTGAAAACCAGCTTCTGTCAAGATATCTACTAGATAAGACATTTTCGGGATAGCATTTTTTCCATTAGGAGTAACTCCCCTTAACAAGATAATATGTTCCAAAGGACTTCCTTTCTTTTGGGGTAGATTGTTCCATTGAGTAATGTATATTTAGATTAGATTTG
Organism: Streptococcus pseudopneumoniae; assembly: GCF_038148935.1. Classification (GTDB taxonomy): domain Bacteria; phylum Bacillota; class Bacilli; order Lactobacillales; family Streptococcaceae; genus Streptococcus; species Streptococcus pseudopneumoniae_U. The sequence goes on from NZ_JBBJZX010000020.1 coordinate 11,818, forward strand.
ATCCTGCCACCCAGCCGGTACAGAGGGCTGAAGTGATGTTAAAACCACCCGTGTGGGCATTGATATCCATGACTTCGCCAGCAAAGTGGAGGCCAGGTACCAGCTTACTTTCAAGGGTTTTAGGGTTGATTTCCTTAAGACTGACGCCACCCTTGGTAACAAAGGATTTAGCAAGGGACATTTTGCCAGTTACAGGGATTTTGAGAGCCTTGATAGACTGGACAAGTTTTTCACGTTCCTTTTCAGTCAGTTGTTTGACTTTTTCAGGATAGCTTTGAACAAAAAATTCTGCCAAGCGCTCAGGTAATAAAGTTTTTAAAGCGTTTTTCAAGGATTTTTCCCGATTCTCTTCTAAAAAAACAACCAAGCCCTCCTCAGAAAGTTGAGGCAAAACATCGAGTGAGAGAACTTCCCCACCCTTGACAAAGCTGGACATACGCAGGGCAGCAGGGCCTGACAAACCAAAGTGGGTAAAGAGCAGATCGTGAGTGATGACATGCTTACCATAACTTAAGGTCACATCGTCCAATGAAATTCCCTGCAAGGCCTTGTGTGGAAAATCTGTCAACAAAGGACTTTCAGCGGCTTCAAGTTCGGTAATGGTGTGTTTAAAATGACGGGCAATCTCGTGACCAAACCCAGTAGAACCAGTCGAAGGATAAGATTTACCACCAGTTGTGACAATGAGTTTATCACAAGTGAAAGTTTGGTCTGCGGACTTAAGGACAAACTGGTTGTCTATTTTTTTAACCGAAACAATTTCCGTTTGAGTAGCAACTTGACCACCGAGCTCAATGATTTTCTTTTCCAAGGCTTCGATAATAGTCCGAGACTTGTCACTGGCTGGAAAGACGCGGCCGTGGTCTTCGACCTTAAGTTTAACACCATTTTTTGTAAAAAAATTAATGATATCATGGTTATCAAACTGAGAGAAGACACTGTAGAGAAAGCGCCCATTTCCAGGGATGCCAGCTAGCAGATCGTCCAAGCTACCATTGTTGGTGACATTGCAACGTCCCCCACCAGTTCCAGCTAATTTTTTTCCAAGTTTCCGATTTTTTTCGATGAGGAGGGTTTTCTGACCATAAAAGCTACTGGAAATTGTAGCCATCATACCAGCAGGTCCCCCACCGATGACAATAGTATCAAAATGTTTCATAGCTCTATTGTACCACAAAAAAACAAGAGATGATGGTCACCTCTTGTCAAGAATGCAATTAATCAATTTCATATCCCATCAGCAAACCGCCATCTTCTGCATAGAAACTGCAGAGACCAGAGGTTGGGAGAATCTTAATATCCGCTTGTGGGAAGGTTTCGCGAATTCGCTCTGAGAGCTGTTGGCAACATTTCTCGTTATTGCGTTGAGCCATGACAATACGACCACCAGCATATCCTGCTTTCACTAACTCTTCATAGGCTGCCTGAATCGATTTCTTTGCTCCTCGTGCTTTTTGTAGCAATTCGAGGGTTCCGGTTTCACTAGCTTCTCCAACCATACGGATGTTGAGAAGGCCAACGACTGTACCGATAAGCTTACTCAAACGGCCGTTCTTCACCAAGTTATCTACTTTGGCTAGGACAAAGAGCAACTTGGTTTTTTCTTGATAAGCAGTGATAGCTTCAACGACTTCTTCAAAAGATAGACCCTGGTCAATCAAGTCATTTAATTTTTCTACGAGCAAGTCAACTTCCCCACCAGCAGACAAACTATCAATTACATGAATTTTAGTATCAGGATGTTCTTCCAGATAAATATTCTTAGCCAGTTGAGCACTATTGTGGCTGCCAGAAAGAGTACCAGTGATGGTTACCAAGAAAATGTTTTTGGCACCTTCAAATGCTCGCAAATAATCATCTGGGCTTGGACAAGCTGATTTTGAAGCTTCTGCAGTTGCATACATGGTTTCCATCATTTGGTCAATATCGAGACTATCATCATCAACAAAGACCTGATCAGCTACTTGAATGGTTAAGGGGACACTTACAAAGGTCGTGTCAATAGCTGGTGTTGCTAGCTGACGATAATCACAACCAGAGTCAGCAATAATCTTCCAAGTCATAGAAATTCTCCATCTTTGTCAGTTATACATTGACAAAGGTTCTGTCTTTTTTTACAATTATATCATGAAAGCCCTTGAAACAAAAGCCTCATCCGTCTGTTGTGACAAGTAGAAAGAAAATGTTATGTCTGAACGTAGAATCTCTGAAAAGTCTCTTGAAAATCTCAGAAAATCAAACCAAGAATCCAATTTATTAACTAGAGAAGCCATCGAAACAGCCCTCTTGCAACTCTTGGAAAAAAAGGACTTGACCAAGATTAGTATTTCTGAATTGGTCAAACGTGCAGGCGTTTCTCGTGCGGCCTTTTATCGCAATTATGATTCCAAAGAGGAGATTTTAGAAAGCGTCTTTAAACGAACTGTCCACAATATTATGGAACAGCTGCATCATTACGATCTAAAGACAGACCTTTATCTGGTCTGGGTTCACCTTTTCAGGGAGGCAAGAAAGGAAGCCAGAGTGATTCAACTGGCCTTAGATTATCATCTGGAAAAAATCTTTGTCCAAGCCATGCAGGAATTTCTAGAAAAATACCATGGAAAATCAAAAGGTGTCAGCTCTTATCTTCATTCCTTCTGGAGTTCAGCCATCGTCTCTGTCCTTTTAAAATGGATCAAGGATGGCATGAAGGTACCAGCTGAAAAGATTGCAGATTTACGGTTACCATTTTTTAAAAAATAGAGAAAAAGGAGAAGAGATATGACTGAAAAAAGACTGGCATGGGATGAGTATTTTGCAGCCCAAGCCCTACTAATTGCCAATCGTTCCACTTGTAAACGTGCCAAAGTGGGCGCGATTCTGGTAAAAGATAATAAGGTTATTTCCACTGGTTATAATGGTTCGGTGTCAGGGACCGAGCATTGTATTGATCACGAATGTCTGGTCATCGAAGGCCACTGTGTTCGCACCCTTCACGCTGAGGTCAATGCCATTCTCCAAGGTGCAGAACGTGGTGTTCCTAAAGGTTTTACGGCCTATGTAACCCATTTTCCTTGTCTGAACTGTACAAAACAATTGCTTCAGGTCGGCTGTAAGCGCGTGGTTTATATTAACCAGTACCGAATGGACGACTACGCCCAATACCTTTATCAAGAAAAGGGAACAGAATTGACCCATCTACCACTTGAGACAGTACAGGGAGCTCTTAAAGAGGCAGATTTAATGTAAAAATTATCAAAAATAAATGGTTTAGAAAGATTTTTAAACCATTTTTTGGTATAATAAGAAGAATAAATTGAAAGAAGGAATTCCAAAAATGGGAAAAATTGAAGTTATTAATCACCCGCTGATTCAACACAAATTGTCAATCTTGCGTCGTACAGATACTTCTACAAAAGCTTTTCGTGAGCTAGTAGATGAGATTGCAATGTTGATGGGGTATGAAGTACTTCGTGATCTTCCACTAGAAGATGTGGAAATCGAAACACCAATTACAAAAACAGTTCAAAAACAATTGGCAGGTAAGAAATTGGCCATCGTTCCAATCTTGCGTGCAGGTATCGGGATGGTTGATGGGCTCTTGAGCTTGGTTCCAGCTGCTAAAGTTGGCCATATCGGTATGTACCGTGATGAAGAAACACTTCAACCAGTTGAATACTTGGTGAAATTGCCTGAGGACATTGACCAACGTCAAATTTTTGTCGTAGACCCAATGTTGGCAACAGGTGGTTCAGCAATCTTGGCTGTTGATTCTCTTAAAAAACGTGGCGCATCAAATATCAAATTTGTCTGCCTTGTATCTGCTCCAGAAGGTGTAAAAGCTCTGCAAGAAGCTCATCCAGATGTAGAAATCTTTACAGCAGCCTTGGATGAACGCTTGAACGAACACGGTTATATCGTTCCAGGTCTTGGAGATGCTGGAGACCGCTTGTTCGGTACAAAATAAGATCGAAAAGAAGATTGACTTGGAAAAGTATTTCCAGTCACGAAAGGAGGTTGGGTTTTTGTTTCTGTCTAATGAAAGCAGAGCAAAAATTTGACCTTTTTTGACCAAGATATTATAATAGTCTTATCTTCAGTCATTTGACCAACAAAATTAAAACTCAAAAGGAGAAATGAATGATTCCTGTAGTTATTGAACAAACAAGCCGTGGAGAACGTTCCTACGATATTTACTCACGTCTTCTCAAAGACCGCATCATTATGCTGACAGGCCCCGTTGAAGACAATATGGCTAACTCAGTTATTGCCCAGTTGCTTTTCTTGGATGCCCAAGATAGTACAAAAGATATTTACCTTTATGTCAATACACCTGGTGGTTCCGTTTCAGCTGGTTTGGCAATCGTTGATACTATGAACTTTATTAAGGCAGATGTCCAAACCATCGTTATGGGAATGGCTGCATCTATGGGTACAGTCATTGCATCAAGTGGAGCAAAAGGCAAACGTTTCATGCTTCCAAATGCTGAGTACATGATCCACCAACCAATGGGTGGTACAGGTGGTGGTACTCAACAAACCGATATGGCAATTGCTGCAGAACACTTGCTCAAAACTCGTAATACCTTAGAAAAAATCTTGGCTGAAAATTCAGGTCAGTCAATCGAAAAAGTTCATGCAGATGCAGAACGCGATAACTGGATGAGTGCTCAAGAAACACTTGAATATGGCTTTATTGATGAAATCATGGCCAACAATTCATTGAATTAATGATGATAGAAGGCAAACTCGACTGGGTTTGCTTTTTTTGGTATAATAGGGAGAGATTTCTTAGAAAGAGGATTTACCATGTTTGAAAAAGTCAATCGATCTGGCTTGATTATCTATCTTTACTATAATCGTGATGCAAAAAAACTGCAGGATTATGGAGATATTACCTATCATTCCAAGAAACATCGCTACTTGCAGCTCTATGTTCCAACTCAAGAAGTGGAGCAATTGGTTGGGCGATTGAGCAAGGAAAAATTTATTAAAAAAGTCAGAGCTTGTCATATCCAAGAGTTGGAAACACCTTTTGTGGGCAATCTTTATCGAGAGGAAAACGTTATCATCTAAAAAGTTCAAAAAAAGTGTTGACAATTTTCTGATAATTCGGTATATTCTTAACATGCTATTTATTTAAGAAATAAGGAGACAAAAAAGATGAAGAAAAAATTTGCCCTATCATTTGTGGCACTTGCAAGTGTAGCACTTCTTGCAGCCTGTGGAGAAGTGAAGTCTGGAGCGTCAAACGCTGCTGGTAACTCAGTAGATGAAAAGACAATCAAAATCGGATTTAACTTCGAAGAAACTGGTGCCGTAGCTGCCTACGGAACATCTGAACAAAAAGGTGCCCAACTTGCCGTTGATGAAATCAATGCAGCAGGTGGTATCGATGGAAAACAAATCGAAGTAGTTGATAAAGATAACAAGTCTGAAACAGCTGAGGCGGCTTCAGTTACAACTAACCTTGTAACCCAATCTAAAGTATCAGCAATCGTAGGACCTGCGACATCTGGTGCAACTGCAGCTGCGGTAGCGAACGCTACAAAAGCAGGTGTTCCATTAATCTCACCAAGTGCGACTCAAGATGGATTGACTAAAGGTCAAGATTACCTCTTTATCGGAACTTTCCAAGATAGCTTCCAAGGAAAAATTATCTCAAACTATGTTTCTGAAAAATTAAACGCTAAGAAAGTCGTTCTTTACACTGACAATGCCAGTGACTATGCTAAAGGTATCGCTAAATCTTTCCGCGAGTCATATAAGGGTGAAATCGTTGCAGATGAAACTTTCGTAGCAGGTGACACAGACTTCCAAGCAGCCCTTACAAAAATGAAAGGGAAAGACTTTGATGCAATCATTGTTCCTGGTTACTACACTGAAGCTGGTAAAATTGTAAACCAAGCGCGTGGTATGGGAATTGACAAACCAATCGTTGGTGGTGATGGATTCAATGGTGAAGAGTTTGTGCAACAAGCAACTGCTGAAAAAGCATCAAACATCTACTTTATCTCAGGCTTCTCAACTACTGTAGAAGTTTCAGCTAAAGCAAAAGCTTTCCTTGATGCTTACCGTGCTAAGTACAACGAAGAGCCTTCAACATTTGCAGCCTTGGCTTATGACTCAGTTCACCTTGTAGCAAACGCAGCAAAAGGTGCTAAAAACTCTGGTGAAATCAAGGATAACCTTGCTAAAACAAAAGACTTTGAAGGTGTAACTGGTCAAACAAGCTTCGATGCAGACCACAACACAGTCAAAACTGCTTACATGATGACCATGAACAATGGTAAGGTTGAAGCAGCAGAAGTTGTAAAACCATAATAGAAAATGTTGAAATAGGGAATGAGCCTCGGACTCACTCCCTGTTTCGATGTTTAAGAACCTATCAAAAAATGAGGGAAAACCCTCGAAATTATAAATAGAAAGAGTGAATCTTATGCTCCAACAACTAGTAAATGGTTTGATTCTAGGTAGTGTTTATGCGCTGTTAGCCCTAGGATATACCATGGTTTACGGAATTATCAAGCTCATCAACTTCGCCCACGGTGATATTTATATGATGGGAGCCTTTATCGGTTATTTCTTGATTAATTCTTTCCAAATGAATTTCTTTGTAGCTCTTATTGTAGCTATGCTAGCGACAGCCATTCTTGGTGTTGTGATTGAGTTCCTTGCTTACCGACCTTTGCGTCACTCTACTCGTATTGCTGTTTTGATTACAGCTATTGGGGTTTCCTTCCTATTAGAGTATGGGATGGTCTATCTGGTTGGTGCTAATACTCGTGCCTTCCCTCAAGCGATTCAAACAGTGCGCTATGATTTGGGACCAATTAGCTTAACAAACGTTCAGTTAATGATCTTGGCAATTTCCTTGATTTTGATGATTTTGTTACAGGTCATTGTTCAAAAGACAAAGATGGGGAAAGCTATGCGTGCTGTATCTGTAGATAGCGATGCAGCGCAATTGATGGGGATCAATGTAAACCGTACTATCAGCTTTACCTTCGCTTTGGGTTCAGCTCTTGCGGGTGCGGCTGGTGTTCTGATTGCCCTCTATTATAACTCTCTTGAGCCTTTGATGGGAGTTACTCCAGGTCTTAAGTCTTTCGTTGCCGCGGTACTTGGTGGTATCGGAATCATTCCTGGTGCGGCTCTTGGTGGATTTGTCATTGGTCTATTGGAAACCTTTGCGACAGCCTTTGGGATGTCAGACTTCCGTGATGCCATTGTTTATGGAATCTTATTGTTAATCTTGATTGTCCGCCCAGCTGGTATCCTTGGTAAAAATGTGAAAGAGAAGGTGTAAGCGATGAAGGAAAATTTAAAAGTTAATATTCTATGGTTACTCCTTTTGTTAGCTGGTTATGGCTTGATTAGTGTACTGGTTTCAGTCGGAGTACTCAATCTATTCTATGTACAGATTTTACAACAAATTGGAATTAATATTATTCTGGCTGTTGGTCTCAACTTAATCGTTGGTTTTTCAGGACAATTTTCACTTGGGCATGCTGGTTTCATGGCGATTGGTGCCTATGCAGCAGCGATTATTGGTTCTAAATCACCAACTTACGGTGCTTTCTTTGGAGCTATGCTGGTAGGTGCTTTGCTTTCAGGAGCAGTTGCCTTACTTGTCGGAATTCCAACCTTGCGTTTGAAGGGAGACTATCTTGCGGTAGCGACTCTAGGTGTTTCTGAAATTATTCGTATCTTTATCATCAATGGTGGAAGCCTTACAAATGGTGCGGCAGGTATCTTGGGAATTCCTAACTTTACAACTTGGCCAATGGTTTACTTATTTGTCGTGATTACAACCATTGCAACCTTGAACTTCTTGCGTAGTCCAATTGGTCGTTCAACCCTATCTGTTCGTGAGGATGAAATTGCTGCAGAGTCAGTTGGGGTTAATACGACTAAAATTAAAATTATTGCTTTTGTCTTTGGTGCTATTACTGCAAGTATTGCAGGATCACTTCAGGCAGGATTTATCGGCTCTGTTGTACCGAAAGATTACACTTTCATCAACTCAATCAACGTTTTGATTATTGTTGTATTTGGTGGACTTGGTTCCATTACAGGTGCGATTGTTTCAGCTATTGTCCTTGGAATTTTGAATATGCTTCTCCAAGATGTTGCTAGCGTGCGTATGATTATCTACGCTTTGGCCCTGGTATTGGTAATGATTTTCAGACCAGGCGGACTTCTTGGAACATGGGAATTGAGCCTATCACGTTTCTTTAAAAAATCTAAGAAGGAGGAACAAAACTAATGGCATTACTTGAAGTAAAACAGTTAACCAAACATTTTGGCGGTCTAACAGCTGTTGGAGATGTGACTCTTGAATTGAACGAAGGGGAATTGGTTGGACTAATCGGTCCAAACGGAGCTGGTAAAACTACCCTTTTCAACCTCTTGACGGGTGTTTATGAACCAAGTGAAGGAACAGTTACCCTTGATGGTCACCTTTTGAATGGAAAGGCACCTTATAAGATTGCTTCTTTAGGACTTGGACGTACTTTCCAAAATATCCGTCTCTTTAAAGATTTAACAGTTTTGGATAATGTTTTGATTGCCTTTGGCAACCATCACAAACAGCATGTTTTTGCTAGTTTCTTACGCTTACCAGCTTTTTATAATAGTGAAAAAGAATTAAAGGCTAAGGCTTTGGAATTGCTGAAAATCTTTGATTTAGATGGTGATGCAGAAACTCTGGCTAAAAACCTTGCCTACGGACAACAACGTCGTTTGGAAATTGTTCGTGCCCTCGCTACGGAACCTAAAATTCTCTTTTTGGATGAACCAGCAGCAGGTATGAACCCGCAGGAAACAGCAGAATTGACTGAGTTAATTCGTCGTATCAAAGATGAATTTAAGATTACGATTATGCTGATTGAACACGATATGAATCTGGTTATGGAAGTTACAGAACGTATCTACGTACTTGAATACGGTCGTTTGATTGCTCAGGGAACTCCAGACGAAATTAAGACCAATAAACGTGTTATCGAAGCTTATCTAGGAGGTGAAGCCTAATGTCTATGTTAAAAGTTGATAATCTTTCTGTGCATTACGGTATGATCCAAGCAGTCCGTGATGTAAGCTTTGAAGTTAATGAAGGAGAAGTTGTTTCCCTTATCGGTGCCAATGGTGCAGGTAAGACAACCATTCTCCGTACTTTGTCAGGTCTGGTTCGACCAAGCTCAGGAAAGATTGAATTTTTAGGTCAAGAAATCCAAAAAATGCCAGCTCAAAAAATCGTGGCAGGTGGTCTTTCACAAGTGCCAGAAGGACGCCACGTCTTCCCTGGCTTGACTGTTATGGAAAATCTAGAAATGGGAGCTTTCTTAAAGAAAAATCGTGAAGAAAATCAAGCTAACTTGAAGAAAGTTTTCTCACGTTTCCCACGTCTTGAAGAACGCAAGAACCAAGATGCAGCCACTCTTTCAGGAGGGGAACAACAAATGCTTGCCATGGGACGCGCTCTTATGTCAACACCGAAACTTCTACTTTTAGATGAACCATCAATGGGACTTGCCCCAATCTTTATCCAAGAAATTTTTGATATCATTCAAGATATCCAGAAGCAAGGAACAACCGTCCTCTTGATTGAACAAAATGCCAATAAGGCACTCGCAATCTCTGACCGAGGCTATGTACTGGAAACAGGAAAAATCGTTCTATCAGGAACAGGAAAAGAACTCGCCTCATCAGAAGAAGTAAGAAAAGCGTATCTAGGTGGCTAAACTAGTCTGGGAGACTAGTTTAGGTTGTAGATAAAGATTGCGAAGCAATCATCAGAATCCAGTGGATTGTTTTAGTCGGCAGATGAAGATTGCGTAAGCAATCTTCGCATAGTCTGGGAGACTAGTTTAGGTTGTAGATGAAGATTGCGAAGCAATTCTCATCTGCACTGGAAGGTTAGCTTCTGATAATTGAAATAAAATCGAATGAAGCGTACCTATCCTTCATTCACAGAGCTCGATTTCAGAGCTCTTTTTGCTAGCTTATTCATACTTTTCTGAATTTTGAAAAAGAAATGTAAGCGTTTGATAGATTTACAAAAAGATTGTATAATAGGAATAAGAATAGAAAAGGAGAAGTCTCATGGCAGTTAAAGATTTTATGACCCGCAAGGTAGTTTATATTAGTCCAGATACAACAGTATCTCATGCAGCAGATTTGATGAGAGAGCAAGGGTTGCACCGCTTGCCTGTTATCGAAAATGATCAATTAGTTGGTTTGGTGACTGAGGGAACTATTGCACAAGCCAGTCCATCAAAAGCAACCAGTCTTTCTATCTATGAGATGAATTATCTTCTGAATAAGACAAAAGTAAAAGATGTCATGATTCGCGATGTTGTCACTGTATCAGGCTATGCTAGTCTAGAAGATGCAACTTATCTGATGTTGAAAAACAAGATTGGTATTTTGCCTGTAGTAGATAATCATCAAGTATACGGAGTTATTACGGACCGTGACGTTTTCCAAGCCTTTCTTGAAATTGCTGGTTATGGAGAAGAAGGAATTCGTGTGCGCTTTGTTACGGAAGATGAAGTTGGTGTCCTCGGAAAGATTGTTTCTCTAATCGTTGAAGAAAATTTGAATATTTCGCATACAGTCAATATTCCGCGTAAGGATGGTAAGGTGATTATCGAAGTTCAAATCGATGGATCAATTGATTTACCAGCCTTGAAAGAAAAATTTGAAGCAAATGGCATTCAAGTGGAAGAAATCACTCGCACTTCAGCAAAAGTCTTGTAAGAAGGGAAGCCGAAAGGCTTCTTTTTTCATAAAAAGGGACTAGAGCAAAAGATGGAAAGAAATGATAAAATATGCTATAATGAAATGATGTAAAAAAGGAGTATTTATGGACATTTCAGTAATCCGTCAAAAAATTGACGCAAATCGTGAAAAATTAGCTTCTTTCAGGGGGTCTCTTTGACCTAGAAGGTCTAGAGGAAGAGATTGCCATCTTGGAAAACAAGATGACAGAACCTGATTTTTGGAACGATAATATCGCGGCCCAAAAAACGTCGCAAGAATTAAATGAATTAAAAAACACCTATAATACCTTCCATAAGATGGAAGAGTTGCAGGATGAAGTTGAAATTTTATTGGACTTTTTAGCAGAAGACGAGTCGGTTCAAGAAGAACTGGTAGAGCAGTTAGCCGAACTTGATAAGATGATGACCAGTTACGAGATGACGCTTCTCTTGTCAGAACCTTATGACCATAATAATGCCATCTTGGAAATCCATCCAGGTTCTGGTGGTACTGAGGCGCAGGACTGGGGCGATATGTTGCTTCGGATGTATACTCGTTATGGTAATGCTAAAGGCTTTAAAGTAGAAGTCTTGGATTATCAAGCAGGTGATGAGGCTGGTATTAAGTCGGTAACCTTATCATTTGAAGGACCTAATGCCTATGGTCTTCTCAAGTCAGAAATGGGTGTGCACCGTTTGGTGCGAATTTCGCCGTTCGACTCTGCCAAACGTCGCCATACATCTTTCACATCCGTAGAAGTGATGCCAGAATTGGATGATACTATTGAAGTGGAAATCCGTGAAGATGACATCAAGATGGATACCTTCCGTTCAGGTGGTGCCGGTGGACAAAACGTCAATAAGGTTTCAACAGGTGTACGTTTAACTCACATTCCAACTGGAATTGTTGTTCAATCGACAGTGGATCGTACCCAGTATGGAAATAGAGATCGTGCCATGAAGATGTTGCAGGCTAAGCTCTATCAAATGGAGCAAGAAAAGAAAGCTGCGGAGGTAGATTCTCTCAAGGGTGAGAAAAAAGAAATCACATGGGGAAGCCAAATCCGTTCTTATGTCTTCACTCCTTATACTATGGTAAAAGATCACCGAACTAGCTTTGAGGTTGCTCAGGTAGATAAGGTTATGGATGGGGACCTAGATGGTTTTATCGATGCCTATCTCAAGTGGCGCATTAGCTAAGATAGAAAGGAAGTCACATGTCAATTATTGAAATGAGAGATGTCGTTAAAAAATACGACAACGGAACGACTGCCCTACGCGGTGTTTCGGTCAGCGTTCAACCGGGAGAATTTGCTTACATCGTAGGACCTTCAGGAGCAGGGAAGTCAACTTTTATTCGTTCTCTGTATCGTGAAGTAAAAATCGATAAAGGAAGCCTATCAGTTGCTGGTTTTAATCTGGTTAAGATCAAAAAGAAAGATGTCCCGCTTCTACGTCGTAGTGTTGGGGTTGTCTTCCAGGATTATAAACTGTTGCCAAAGAAAACGGTCTATGAAAATATTGCTTACGCTATGGAAGTAATCGGAGAAAATCGCCGTAATATCAAAAAACGAGTGATGGAAGTTTTGGACTTGGTTGGCTTGAAGCATAAGGTTCGTTCTTTCCCAAATGAACTCTCAGGTGGGGAGCAACAGCGGATTGCGATTGCGCGTGCCATTGTAAATAATCCCAAAGTACTGATAGCCGATGAACCAACAGGAAACCTGGATCCGGACAATTCATGGGAAATTATGAATCTCTTGGAACGGATTAACCTACAAGGGACAACTATTTTGATGGCGACTCATAATAGCCAGATTGTAAATACCTTGCGCCACCGTGTCATTGCCATTGAAAATGGCCGTGTCGTTCGTGACGAATCAAAAGGAGAGTATGGATACGATGATTAGTAGATTTTTTCGCCATTTATTTGAAGCCTTAAAAAGTTTGAAACGAAATGGTTGGATGACAGTAGCTGCTGTCAGTTCAGTCATGATTACTTTGACCTTGGTGGCAATATTTGCATCTGTTATTTTCAATACAGCGAAACTAGCTACAGATATTGAAAATAATGTCCGTGTAGTAGTTTATATCCGAAAGGATGTGGAAGATAATAGTCAGACAATTGAAAAAGAAGGTCAAACTGTTACAAATAATGACTACCACAAGGTATATGATTCTTTGAAGAACATGTCTACGGTTAAGAGTGTTACGTTTTCGAGTAAGGAAGAACAATATGAAAAATTAACCGAGACAATGGGAGATAACTGGAAAATCTTTGAAGGAGATGCCAATCCTCTCTATGATGCCTATATTGTAGAGGCAAATACTCCAAATGATGTAAAAACTATAGCCGAAGATGCTAAAAAAATTGAAGGTGTCTCTGAGGTTCAAGATGGCGGTGCCAATACAGAAAGACTCTTCAAGTTAGCTTCATTTATCCGTGTTTGGGGACTAGGGATTGCTGCCTTGTTAATTTTTGTCGCAGTTTTCTTGATTTCAAATACCATTCGTATTACCATTATTTCCCGCAGTCGCGAAATTCAAATCATGCGCTTGGTTGGAGCTAAAAACAGTTATATTCGTGGACCGTTCTTGTTAGAAGGAGCCTTTATCGGTTTATTGGGAGCTATCGCACCATCTGTTTTAGTCTTTATTGTTTATCAAATGGTTTACCAATCTGTCAACAAATCGTTGGTAGGGCAAAATCTATCCATGATTAGTCCAGATTTATTTAGTCCGTTGATGATTGCCTTACTATTTGTGATTGGAATTTTTATTGGTTCACTGGGGTCAGGAATTTCCATGCGCAGATTCTTGAAGATTTAGGTAAAATAATTATTTTTATGAGGAGGTTGTAAAATCTCCTTTTTTGCTACAAAAATTTTAGAAAAGGGACTTCTAATACTCAATGAAAATCAAAGAGCAAACTAGGTAGTTCGCCACAGGATGCTCAAAATACTGTTTTGAGGTTGTAGAAAGTCAGTCA
>NZ_JBBJZX010000021.1:0-25483 GCF_038148935.1 Streptococcus pseudopneumoniae
ATGATGGAACTGTTATTGAAGATTCAGAAACACCCACAGCATAAGATGATTGTTCATAAGGTGATGGAAATACTTGAATTAAGCCAAGATAGATAAGCGTAAATAAAAAAACGAATAAACTAGTTTTCTGAAAATCAGAATTCTGTTTTATTCGCTTTTTTGTTTTATCTATTTATGCCCATTATTCTCAAAAATTGAAATTTCTATAATGGAGTCACTCTCTAGTTCTTATTTTGTTTTTATTGAGTATAAAATCCAAAATCTTTTATCCAGTCTCTTCTCTTTATCCTCAAAATCTTGATTTAGGCTTTTTCACGAATGACTAAAACGCCATCTTCCATATCTGCTTCCAGATGTTTAGCATCTAGGTGATCCAAGTGGAAGTCTGTGACTTTGTCACGGATTTGTTGTTCAACCACACGACGGAGTGGACGAACACCCATGACTTCATCGTAGCCTTCCTCAGTCATGTATTCTTTAGCAGCTTCGCTCACTGCCAAGTCAATGTCTTTCTTAGAAAGCGTCTTGTTAACTTCAACCAACATAAGGTCTACAATCTTAGAAAGATCTTCTTTGCTCAAGTGTGAGAATTCGATGACAGCATTGAAACGGTTAAGGAATTCTGGACGGAAGTAAGGTTTCAAACGATCCATCAATTCTGGTTTATCAGCATCTTCTGTCAAGTTAGCTTCGTAACCAAATCCTGCGTTTGAAGTTGCGATAATCACCGTATTCTTGAAGTTGACAGTGTTACCTTGACCATCTGTCAAACGACCATCATCCAAAACTTGAAGGAGAAGGGTGATGACTTGAGGGTCAGCCTTTTCAATCTCATCCAAGAGAATGATAGAGTATGGATTGCGACGAACACGTTCTGTTAAGGTATTGCTATTATCATCATAGCCCACATAACCAGCTGTTGTACCGATTAGCTTAGAAACAGCTGTGCGGTCACTGTATTCAGACATATCCAAACGGATGATCGCATCCTTGGTTCCAAACATATCTAGCGCCAATTGCTTAGCAAGCTCCGTCTTACCAACCCCAGTTGGTCCTACAAAGAGGAAGCTACCGATTGGGCGATTACCTTCATCAAAACCAGCACGGTTACGACGGATAGCACGAGCTACCGCTTCTACCGCCTTATCTTGACCGATTACCTTATCTTGCAAGCGATGAGCCATATCTTTCAGACGTTCGATGTCTGACGCTCCCATTTGAGATACTGGGATACCCGTCATTCGTTCTACAGATTCAGCCACATCGTTGACACTTGCAGTTACTTTCATATCTTCTGTATGGTTTTCGATTTTCTTTTCCAATTCTGCGATGCGTGTTTTATAGTTTAGAGCTGCTTCAAAATCTTCTGCCTCAACAGCTTTTTCTTGCTTGTCTTTTTCTACCTCAATTTCACGTTCAACAGCATGCACATCTGTTACTGGATGCTGAGCCGCCAAGTGAGCTGCCGTTACATCTACAAGGTCGATAGCCTTATCTGGCAAGCTACGTTGAGGAATATACTGAACAGAATAATCCACGGCTGCTTTCAAAACTTCGTCTGGCAAGATGACATTGTGGTGTTGTTGATAGAGGTCACGAATTCCTTGAAGAATTTTATATGTATCCTCTGCTGAAGGAGCATTGACCTTGACTTCGTTAAAACGACGAGCAAGAGCAGCATTCTTCAAGATGGTGTTACGGTATTCATCCTGAGTCGTTGCCCCAATCACTGTCAATTCCCCACGAGAGAGGGCTGGCTTGAGAATATCCGCAAGTCCTTTAGAACCACTGTCACCTCCAGTAGATCCAGCACCGAGAATTTGATGAATTTCATCAAAGAAGAGAATGATATTTCCCGCTTCTTTTACTTCATTGACTAAGTTTTGA
Source organism: Streptococcus pseudopneumoniae (assembly GCF_038148935.1). Lineage (GTDB taxonomy): Bacteria > Bacillota > Bacilli > Lactobacillales > Streptococcaceae > Streptococcus > Streptococcus pseudopneumoniae_U. The sequence continues at coordinate 1,888 of NZ_JBBJZX010000021.1, forward strand.
ACGTTTTCTTCAAAGCTACCACGGTATTGAGTCCCAGCCTCAAGGCCTGAAATATCAATGGAAATAATTTCCTTATTCTTGATGGCAGCTGGAACATCGCCGTTCACAATGGCTTGTGCCAAGCCTTCGACAACTGCTGTCTTACCAACGCCTGCATCCCCGACCAAAACAGGATTATTCTTGGTGCGGCGTGAAAGAATTTCAGATGTTTCTTGAATTTCCTTGTTTCGTCCGATAACAGGATCCAACTTGCCCTCACGCGCTTCTGCTGTCAAATTTCGACCCAGTTTAGCAAGGACACCGTCTTGTTTCATACCTGACATATGTTGTGACATTTGGCCATCAACTTCTGCATTTCCTGGCAATTGACCAGTTGCACGATAGTGAGCAAATTCCTCAGGTGTCACTTCACGTCCATTAATCAAGTAACGACGATTTTCAGAACTATATCCTCGCATACCACCCATCAATTGGTTAAATAAATCATCCATGTTGTTAAAATTATTAAAGTTGTTATTCATATTCTTTACCTCTTTTTATTATTTATTATTACTGATATTGACTATCTTTGACCTTTGTTTTAAAAAATTTAGACTAGCTAGATTGCTACTCTACGTACTATTTCTGGTTTTTCTTTTTCAAGCAGGAGTAGACTATCTTTACTTCTGAAGATTTCTAGATTAAACATAGACCCCACCTCTTTCTATTTTACTTTAAATAAGTGTTCACGTAAGGCTTTTATTTACCTTACGTTCATAATATACTACATTGGTCAGAAAAGGTCAAGAGTTTTGACTTTGATTGACCAATATTTTTTAAACAGCAAAAACACCCTGAAACATCAGGGTGCCATTCTTACATCAAATACAAAATTGCGAGGGTCAGGAGACTTGCTAGAAGCCCAACTCCCCAAAAGAAGAAGTCAACCTTCCACTCGCTCCAAGGATTTCCTTTACCAGACAATCCTCCAAGCTCAAAATGGTGATGCACAGGCGTCATACGGAAAATACGTTTACCACCTGTCAGTTTGAAATAACTGACTTGCATCATGACCGAAGTTGTTTCAAAGACATAAACAATTCCGATAATCAAGAGAGTCCATTCTTGGTGGAGGGCCATAGAAATAGCTGCCAACATTCCACCTAGGGCCAAACTTCCCACATCTCCCATAAAGACCTTGGCAGGCTTATGGTTAAAGACGAAGAAACCGAGTAAACCACCAATCATGGCAAAAATCACCAGGAGAATATCCATCTGGCCTTGCACATAGGCAATAACTCCATAGGCAGACAAACTAATCACAACGGAAATACTAGCCAGACCGTCAATTCCGTCTGTCAAGTTGACTGCATTTGAAAAACCGACTAGCCAGAAAAGGGCGAAGAAAATATAGAAAATCCCCAGATGCACTTGGTAACCAAAGACTGAAAGCATATCGCCCCCACGCTCATAGAAAAGATAGAAGATAACTCCACCTAGAAGCTGAAGAGCCAATTTTTGCTTAGGATTCAGCCCCTCATTGATTTTACGAAAGACCTTGAGAAAGTCATCTAAAAATCCGACAAGTCCATAAAGGACCAAGATGAACAAAATCATTCCCACATTATTGGTCAATTGTTTTGAAAAAAGAGCAAGAAGGAAACTCACCACAACTGCAGCAATGAGGAAAACAAGTCCCCCCATAGTTGGCGTGCCAGCTTTTGCCTGATGCTGTTTGACATCCTCATGCATCTGCTGGCCTGTAATTTGCGCCTTTCTATAAAATTGGATAAAGGCCGGAATTCCTACCAAAGTTAGTAAAAATGTCACAATTCCAGCACTGATGGAAATAAACATATTAGTCTCCTAAAGTTAATGTAATTTTTTTAATGCCCTTGATAGCTGTATTAGCACGAACATCTTGCTTCTGCACAGTAGAGCCTGAACCTTCAAATTCAAGTTCTATATTTAACCACTTAGAAAAAGCTTCTGCGGTTGCTTTTGTCCAACCATACATATCTGGAACTTCCTCTGCTTTATCAGATAAGAGGAGGACTTGCTGGTTAGGTGTAAGATTGGTCCCTTCTTCTACAGATGATTCTTTAATCTTTGTTCCTGTTCCTACAACGATTGGTTGCACAATATTGCGACGTAAGGCTTCAGCCAAATCACCAGGTGAAATATCCTTGATGCTAGGCATGGCATAAGCGCTTTGATTGGTTACCTGATCTAACGTTTTAGCGGTAGATTGGAGGTTAAGGGAATCTTTCATAGCCACTGCTCTTTCCAAGATAGGATTGGCAAATTCTCCCAACTGAATACCTGAATAATGTTCAGGCTGTTGAACCGTCACATACAAGATAAAGTCAGGATTTTCAGCCGGATTCATCGATACAGCCGAGAAAATATAGTTGGTTAACCCGACTAGATAACCACCATTTTTCTCGTCAGCAATCTGAGCCGTACCAGACTTGAGGGCTACATTTTGCCCAGGAACAGTTACAGTTGGCTTGCCTGTGCTGTGGTTATACATGGTTCCATAAACCGGATCCGTCCCTACCAAAACCATGTTAGTCCGAGTTAGACTAGCTGCATCTTTAGAAACAGGATTTCCCACAATTTCTTTTTGAGATTTCCGAGCAGTTTGATCATTTGGATCATAAATGGCACTAATAAATTTAGGCTCCAGCATGACACCATCATTCGCAATAGCTGTAAAGGCACGAATCATTTGCGTCTGGGTCACTGAAATCCCTTGTCCAAATGAGCTTTGCGCAATGTTGACAATATTATCCGCAGGAAGCTGCCCAGCGTATTCATCTGTCAAGCCAAAACGGGTCGGAACACCAAATTTAAAGCGGTTTAGATAGTCCAACCAAGTTGCATCTCCCATCTTTTGCTCAAGAAGCGTCATCCCAACGTTACTTGAGTGCGCAAACCCTTGAGAAAAGGTCATCATACCACCGCCGGTCAAACCTTCATTGACGTCCCAATCTCGAGTTGTCACATCTGCCACTTTTAATTCACTGCTATTGAAGTATTCTCCACCTGGGAAAGTGTTGTTATCAATAGCTGCTGCTAGCGTCATGACCTTCATGGCTGATCCTGGTTCATAGTTACTTTGATAAAGAATATCACGCCAGACAAAGTCCTTAGTGATTCCTTCCTTAGTATCGGCATCAAAGGTTGGTCGTTGCGTTGTTGCCAGAATTTCCCCTGTTTTAGCACTGACCAAAGTCGCTGTCATGTACTTTCCTTTTACCTTCTCTTGAAAAGCATCCATCTGTGTTTCCATGAAGGACTGAAGGGTGCTGGAAATAGTCGTATAAACATCCTTGCCATCTACCGTTTGCTGGGACACTTGTTCAGTTCCGGGGACAATATTACCCAGACGATCTTTTTCATAGGTAATAATACCGTCTTTCCCTGCAAGAATACTGTTCAAGGAACTCTCCATCCCAGAAGTTCCCAGCAAACTCTTGCTTCCATCTTCATTTTCATGGAGTTGAGCTAAACCAATAAAACTAGAAGCAAATTGTCCATTTGGATAACTTCTATTAGGGCTAGTTGTAAAGTCAATCCCTTCAACACTAGCGTCTTTTAGATCCTTTTTAATAGCCATCATATTGGCATAGGTAATTCCATTTCCTTTGGCACCAAAAGAAACTTGAGTCAGATTCGGTTGAGACAATTGTTCTTTAACATAAGCCTCGTCCATATCCAAATACTTATGGAAAACCTCTGCTACCTTATTAAACTGGGCATCTTCTACATAAAGAATTTTACCAGTTGCTGATTTGTATTTTTTATCAATGACAGCATAGACATTATAGGAGGTTGCATCCTCAGCAATCGGGACTCCATTTCGGTCATAAATAGTCCCACGTTTGGCAGGAACTGTACGGGTGGTTTGATGAACCTTCTTAGCTTCCTTCGCTAAATCTGTTCCAAAGCGAGTGCCCGTCCCAATAATGACCGCAAAATTGACTAAAAAAACGGCAAAAACAAAGACAGATAATAAACTCAGACTTTTTCCAACTCTGCGTCTGTTTTCAGCCGGCGATTTCCGATTTTTCGTCGCATAACGGATTACTCTTTTTGTCCACTTCATATCTTACTCCGCTATTCGAATATTTTCATTGTTTAATTGCAAATCGTGTGAATTGGCAATCTCTTTCAAACGTTCTGCACGTAATAGTTCATTGACCTCTTGCTTGGCATCGTCCAATTCGGTCTTCTTTTCCTCTATCTGCGCATTGATTTTTGTCAAATCATTCTGCACTTGCAAGAGCTTGGTCTGCATAAAAATAATACTAATGGCTACAATAAGAGTGGTTACAGCAATGGAAAAGTAAAAAGCTTTTTCCACACGCGAAAACCGTTTAAGTTGCATCTGTAGTATTTGACCTGTTTTTTCCATTCTTTCTGCCATCTTTTTCCCTCTTACTTGTGAATTTTTCTGGCCACGCGCAACTTGGCTGAGTGCGAGCGGTTATTGGCTTCTAACTCTTCTGCACTTGGCAAGATTGGCTTACGGGATACCAATTCCATCTTAGGCTTGAGATCATCTGGGATGAAAGGCAAGCCTTTTGGAACTTCAACTGTTGAAGCTTCCTTGAATAATTGCTTGGTCAAGCGGTCTTCCAAGGAATGAAAGGTAATCACTGAGATTCTACCATCCAGAGCCAACATATCCATAGCCTGCTGGATGGACTCATCTGCCGCTCCCAGTTCATCATTGACTTCAATTCGAATAGCCTGGAAAATCTGCTTAGCAGGATGACCCTTCTTCTTGAGTTCCTTGGCAGGTTTGGCCGACTTGATAATTTCTGCCAATTCAGTCGTAGTCTCGATAGGTTTCAGATCACGCGCTTGCTCAATCTTACGCGCAATCTGTTTAGAGAATTTATCCTCACCATACTTGAAGAAAATACGAACCAAGTCATGATAGTCATAGTGGTTCACCACTTCATAGGCTGTCAGGCTAGCATCCTGATTCATGCGCATGTCCAGTGGCGCATCCTTTTTATAAGAAAAACCACGCTCACGCTGGTCTAATTGAGGACTAGACACTCCCAAGTCATAACAAATTCCATCAATTTCCTGAACACGAGCTTCGCGCAAACGTGCCTGTAAATGACGGAAGTTGTCCTTGATAAAGGTCACCATTCCCTTCTCAATGTAAGGTGCCAAGCGTTTTTGCGCATTGTCAATGGCATTCTGGTCCTGGTCAAAGGCATAGAGATGGCCTTTTTCACTTAATTTACTTAATAAATACTCGCTATGGCCTGCTCCACCCAAAGTCGCATCAACGTAGATACCGTCAGGTTTTACGTCAAGCATATCAATCGTTTCGTGGAGCAAGACCGTTACATGATGAAATTCTTTTGTCATATCTTATCTATTTTACCACAAATCCGACCAGCTTGCACTAGTCAGACAAATCAGACAAGAGCGCTACTATTTCTTCAAAAAATATGTCAAAAATACTTGACACTTTATGTTTAAAAGAATATAATATAGTCAAATATATACGACACAAATCAGAAAGGAGACCAGATGAATCGTGTGAAAGAATTTCGCAAGGAACTGGGCATTTCCCAGCTCGAACTCGCCAAGGATATCGGTGTCTCGAGACAAACCATCAATATGATTGAAAACGACAAGTACAACCCAACTCTGGAACTCTGTCTCAATCTCGCCCGCAGCCTCCAAACTGACCTCAACAGTCTCTTTTGGGAGGATAATTTTTAAAAAAGGAGCAAACTTATGAAAAAAGAAACCTTCACTGAAAAACTGATCAAGCGCACATACGGTATTTCTGATCCACTTGACGAATACAAACGGCGCGAGGCAGACCGTATCGGCAATCAAGTCTTTATCTTCCTATTTTATCTGATGATTTTCGGCAATCTTATTCCGCTCCTTCTGGCCTATAAATATCCTCAAGAAGTGGCTCTGGTCTATCCTCCTCTGATTTTAGTGATTGCCCTCATCGCTGCTGGCTATGTCACCTACCAAATGAAAAAAACAGGGATTACAGCTATTGATCCAGATATGCTGAGTGAGAAAGAAAGTAAGCAACTTCGCTACCCAGGTCTGAAAGCAGGTTTGTTCTTTGGTCTATGGATATTTTTTATAACTCCTCTTCTCGATATACTCATAGGTGAAGGTCAGGACTATTTTCAGTCTCTTCTCACTATAAGAAATGGTGTAGCAAGCATTCTCGGTTCTATCTTCTTCGGGGCAAGCATACAGTTCCTCATCTCCCGTCGCATTGCAAAAGCCAAGAAAGATCAAGATGAGGATTAGGAGAAAACTCATGAAAAAAGAAAAGAAACAGTCACGTTATCCTGGTCTGAAAGCAGGTTCGATTTATGGAACAGTGATATTTTTTATAATTCCACTAACAAGTGAAAATCCAAATTTTATCAGTTCTCTTCTAAATACAAAACATATTTTTAAAACTATACTGGGAGCTTTCTTTTTCGGAGTGATGATACATATTGTCGACTCACTTCGTATTGCAAGAGCTAAAAAAGACCAGGATTAGGAGGTGCCTTATGAAATCATTACTAACTTTACTGACCTATCATCTTTTGTTCAGTTCTCTGCTCATCTTCATCATCATTTCAGGGGACTTACCAATCAGAGAGATATTCCTCGTGCTAGTCTTTTTTCCAGCACTTAATAAAGTACTAACTTATCTAAAGATTAACTCCCCAAAAACGCGCACACTTAACTTAGCACTATACTTTATAATTCTATCTTTTCCACAACTGATGCTCGCCTCAAGCGGTTGGAAATATTATTTACTGTTCACTATCGCTATCCTTTCTTCTATCACTTATCTTTATTATCTCTATCAATTCGTAAAAGAAAATCAGTAAAACTGCTCATTTAGGAGGTTACTAGTATGAAAAAAGATGACTTAACCACTCGCCTACTTCGAAATCTCTTTCATATCCAAGGCCCTTTTGATGAATGCCGGCAAGAAATTATCTACAAAGCCTGTGCCCGTTCCATGGTCCAAATCGTTTATTCTTCCTTCTTCCTCTTCTTGTTTTATCTGTTATTTGGACGCTTCATAGAGGCCGTTCGCTATGCCATGCCCTACGTTTACTCTGGACTCATTTTTTTCATTACTTTAAAAACTCAAAGAGCCGTCAAAGAACTCCATCTGGAAAAAGATGACAAGTCAGAAATCATCCTCAAAACCTACAGCAAAGGCCAAATCAAATTTCGAAGCTGGGTTGTGTTTATCGGTCTTCAGATTGTCCTCTTTACCCTACTCCTCTTTCATAAGGTCTTCGTTCAGCAGATGTCCTTTTCAGATTTTGTGAAGTTACTCACGCAATTCGACAAAAGTGTTCCTTTCCTGATGTATGGCCTGATTATCGGCAGCATTTTTGGAACCCTGACCTACGGATTTCTATCACTACAAGAGGAGAAGACTCCTAAAAATACCAAACAGAAGGAGAAAAGCAATCAATGACTACACTATACGATTTTTCAGTCTTAAATCAAGACAATCAAGAAACCCCATCCAATGGAAATTTCCAATATTCCTAGTCGTAACCATCATCTCAAGTTTGGTCTACTTCTATAACTTTTATCAAGTAGTTAAAGAAGTAAATCAAAAACAGTTGATTTAGGAGATTACTCCCATAATTTCTCATTTTATAGACAAATAATCCCATCCAGCTCATGCTAGATGGGATTATTTTATTTCTTAACAGAGGTTGCCAGTTATTTCCCTTTCATCTTAGAAAGTCGACTCTTTCCAACTCACACTACAATCCAAGACTTGTTGCCTTTCTTCTTGATTGAGGCCTTCAATCTGGTCAATCAAAATCTTTGTAGCCTGTTGTCCTTCTTCAAAGGCGGGCTGAACCAACGTCGAAACACTTGGAGAAGAAAAGCAAGTCCACTCCGTATTGTCAAAACCAATCAACCCAACTTGTGGCAAGTTATAATTCAACTCTTTGATAACGGTAAAGACTGGAGGTAGTGCCCAACAGTTAGGAACAAATACCAGAGTTTTTTCATCGGGATTGATTTCTTTTTGTAAAAATTCCTTAATTTGTTCCAAATTCGTATGCTTATCTTCAATGGTTAGCCTAGCGTGGCGCATATTAGCATCTGTTAAAGCATCCACAAAACCACTTGCCCTCTCAATCCGAGTACTCAAACGACTCGTATCCGCTGTAATCAAGAGAAAATGCTCATAACCTTTTTCGATACAGGACTGGGTCATATCATAAACGGCATCATAGTTATTGGTTTTGACCCAGCTAGTCCGGTGTTCATAGAGCCGACTATCAAAAAAGACCATTTTCTTCTTTTTCTCATCGATGATACGAGAATATTTTCGGAAATTAGAGGTCGGCTGAATAATAAAGCCGTCTACTCCCAAGAGAAGCATGCTTTCAATATACCTGTCCTCACTCTCTTGGCTGTAGTTACTATTTCCTATCATTACCTGGTAGCCATTCTGGCTGGCGATATCCTCAATTCCCTTAACAATTTGGGTTGAGAAACTGTTGGTAATATCACCAATCAAAACACCAATTAATTTTGTTCGTTTGGAGTTTAAGCTACGCGCAACAATGCTCGGTTTGTAATTTGTTTCATGAATAACTTTTTTAATCTTTTCACGTGTCTCTTGGGACATTTTTTCATATTTCCCGTTTAGGTAAAATGACACGGTTGTTTTCGAGGTCTGAGCCATTTCTGCAATATCTTTTATGGTCAGTTTCTTCTCCAATCTAAAACACCTCCTACTAATACCCATTATAACATATTCACTATTCGAAACGTCTATTTCTAGCACTGCAAGCGAATCATTCTCTCATTTATTTTATCATATACTAGACATTTTCCACGCATTTTTGTTCCGTCAACGAGGCATAATTTTTCACCTACACAAATATCCTCGCTTAATAACAGAATCAGCTTGTCTGTTTCGTCATTTTTCACTTCAAAAGCCAGAGCATTTTCTACTTGATGACCATCTGTCTGGTAGACAGAATGACGGATGATTTCAAAACTCTCATGCGCAATGATTGTATAATCCAGCATCTGATTCTCAAAGAATTGGTGTTTGATGAGTTTGCTACTTTTTTCAAGCTCGTTGTATTTAGGAGAAATGATCGTAGCTTCCAAATCAAAATCAACTTCACTCCATAGTTTCAACTGATTGATTTTCCCATCTTGATAGGTCACATCCTTGTCAAGGATAAACTGAGTCAACGCCTCATGCTGACCTTGACACCTGATATCATCTACCAAGAGCCATACATCCTCTGCCAACATGAGGATTTTTCTCCTGTGAAGATAAGGCAAATCAGGTTCTGCTGACAAATACGCCCCCTCAATATAATGCACTCCCTCTCTTTCTTTGTGGTGACAAAACAGGGAGTGAGGATAGTATTCATATTCCCAGGATTCCGCGATCCTTTCTGGAGCTTTCCCATCTACCATACAGGTCGAATGACTCCAAGCACTCTTTAAGAGATAACGTTCATCTACCTCCCGATAAGAATAACGCCCAGCATCTATGAAAATCGGTTGGCCTTGATACTGTAAGCAAAAACTATTCTCGTCACTATGGCTATGGGCACTTCCCAGCGGACCGTTTTTGAAAAATAGATAACGATGTTCATCCTTAATGCATACATGCCCAGAATCTTCAAAGCTCCTGAACTTAGGCTGCCAAGCTCTCTTTTCAAATTCCTGCAGTCGCTTGACCTTTTCTCGCCCCAGGAACAGGAGGCTAAGTAAATCGACTTTAACATCCAGACCGTTAAGAAAGTCTTCCTTGTTCAAAACCATAGCAGACAGGCTCAAAATCTCTGTCGTTTCTGTAGAATCGCTATCACCAAAAGCCAAGGTCCGTCCATCTAGACCTGTCATCATTTGAATGTAAGTCGCCATCTTTTCCAGCAGCTCTTGAAAGCTATCTTGCAAGTCCGGAAGCAAGAGACACAAGTCCAGCAAGGCTTTATAAACCTCTACATGATAGAGAATCGACTGTTCAAACTGGCTTCCATCTTCTAAAATCTGCGTCTCGATCTGCTGTTTCAACTCCTTTGAAGCAAAATGGTAAGCTTCTTCTAGATCCATCTTATCTGAAAAGAAATGATAGGTTGCAAGTATCGGAATCGTTTGTAAAATCCCCCAGTTACTAAGGGTGTACTTGGCGCGATAATGGCTTTTCATAAAGTCAATCTGCTTTTCTAGACTGACCAAAATTTTCTCTAGTTCTTCCTCCTCTAGCAAGTCAAATTTCAAGAGGAGCAAGAGTAGTTTCAACCAAGTAAAGGAACGAATACCCGTATCCAAGGTTCTAGTCATCAAAGATTGAGGACGAAATTCTCTCACCTGCTCAATCCAGTCAAATAGAAAGAACTTGCACTTTTGGATATAGCCCTTATCTCCTTCTACCAGGTACCCTATCATAAACTGCAAGAGATATTCTTGTCGATTGAGCATATAAGCCCATTCTGGATCATCTTCAAATACTTGATTCCACACCATCGGCTGGATTTGATGGATTTTTGAACAAGGTTCCATATCCCAAGGACTATCAAACATAAAACAATTGTCCATCAAGCGCTCAAGGGAACTCTTGACTTTCTCATAGTCTTTTGAACAGTGGGACAAGATATAATCACGATATTGGTCCCCATCAATTCTTTCAAAAAATTGTCTTCTTTCTTCTTTCATTATCTATTACCAGAAAAAGAACTACTTAAAAAGCAGTTCTTTTGTCTTTCCCATTACACTTTCCTTTTCTACATAGATGACCACACCTTTTGCAATCTGCAAGGAGATCAAGTCATCTTTGATAGAAATGATTTTTCCATGAATTCCAGACAATAACAACACTTCATCACCAGATGTTAAAGAAGCTAAATACTCTTTTCGTTGCTCCATCTGTTTGCGAAGCAACTTTTGCTGACGAATAGAATGAAAGCTTGACAGTAAAAGGGGGCTCACTGCCAAGACAATCACTATTCCATAAAACAATGTTGTATCCATTAAGCTAGAATCTTAAGCCAGCTTCCGATAATTCCGATGATAACTGTTAAAATAACGAGTTTATATGTTGTCCATTTCTTTTCTTTGATCAAGTAGTAAACTAAAAGTGTAAATAGGGCTGGTAGAAGAGCTGGAGCAACCTTATCAAGCATTCCCTGAATACTTACGATACTTTGTTTAGCGTCTGCTTTAACTTCCCCTGCAGCAAAGGTGATCGGCACCATAATCTTAACAGATGTCGCTGCCAAACCAGCAATTACGGTTACACCAATAATATTGGCAATACGAGAAATCGTTGCCATCTGCTCACTTAGTTTATCAATCACAGTCGTTCCTAGTTTGTATCCATACAGACCAGTTGACAATTTAATCGCTGTCAAAATCGTATTCATCGCTAGGAAGAACAAGATTGGACCGACAACCAGGCCTTCTTGAGCAAAAGAAGCTGCGATGGTTGAGAACAATGGAGCTAAACAAAATTGTGAGAGAGAATCCCCAATACCTGCCAATGGCCCCATCAAGGCCATCTTGATGCTACGTGTCTCTTTTGCCGGACGGCCATTTTCCAACATTACAAGGTGCAAACTGGTAATAAAAGGCAGGAAGTGTGGGTTGGTATTATAGAATTCACAGTTTTCTTCCAAGGCTTGGTAGAAACCTTCCTGATCCTCTCCATAGTGTTTTTTCAAAGCAGGATACATCACATTGGCATATCCCAACCCTTGATAGTTACTATAGTTAAATCCATTTTGACAAAAGAATGCCCGCAAAGACGTTTTAAGATAATCACGTTTTGTTAATTTGTTAGATCCAGTCATCGTGTGCTTCCTCCTCTACCACATGATTCGCTGTTTTTGGCTTGTTATAAAATTCAATCAAAGCAAAGATAGTACCTACAATTGCAATACCAATTGTTGGGATGTTTAGATAAGCTGCACAAACATATCCCAACAAGACAAAGGGAATCAACTCTTTCTTAGCCATCACTGACAAGATCATCGCAAAACCGATAGCTGGGAGCATTTTACCAGCAACTGTCAAACCTGTAAGCAATACCGGTGGAATGTAGTCTACGAGTTTCAACAAGGTATCCATTGAAAGGGCACCCAAGCAACCCAAGGTAAATCCAATAAAGGCAAACAACCAAATTGTTGCATTTAGAGTGAACTTGAATTTCTTCAAATTATGGTTTTTCAAGTGCTTCATCGCCGTTTCAGGCGCACCAGCACGTACAGTGTAGGCGAAAGTTTGTAAGAATTGAATCGCCACAGCAATCGGAGTAGAGAGGGCAAGAGCCGCTTCTGGACTGACTTTACCAGCACTAGTGATAGCCATCAAGGTACCAAAGATACCAGGTCCGATTGGGTTTGGTGGAACAGTACCTCCAGCACCAACACCGAATCCCATATAAGCCAATTCACCAATAGCTCCCATTGCAAGAGCAGTAGGCAAATCACCTAGAATAATTCCGACACCAAATGACAGAACAATACATCTATTGGTGTAAATTCCTAACAGCATTCCACTAAAACAGAAAGCTGTCCATAATCCAATTAAAATCGCTTGAAATACATTAATCGACATAACAATCTCCTCTTTTAAATATAGTCCATAATGTTGACTTCAACAGCTCCATCATTTCCTGTTGGAGTTGTTTTCGTATTAAATGTTACTTGATAAGTTTGGTTCAATTCCTTGAGAGCTGCCTTGTCCTCTTCACCCAGGAAGATAGAGCGTGTCACTTGCTCTTTACCAGGGGCATTGTGAATGTTCCCAATATTGATTTCTTTGATAGGGACACCACCTTCTACCAAGGTTAAAGCGTCCTTTACATCCTTTACAACGATAAAGATCGTTTGAGCAGGATTAGCCTTGTGAATGATATCAATCACCTTTTGCAAAGGGAAGAAACGCATGGCAACTGAGTCTGGCACAACTGTTTTCATCAGAGTTTGTTGCATCTTGTCCGTGCTTACTTCATCATTGGCAACAATGACCGTATTACAACCTAGGTATTTTACCCAAAGTTGTCCTTGCCCATGAATCAACCGTTCATCGATACGGGTCATAATAATATTTGGCATTGTCATATTTCTCCTCCTACCAATATAGGTTCCAGTCCTTGTAGAAACGGATAAGGGCTTCTAGGTAATAGTAGTCACCCCAGATATTGCCTTCATCCACTCCTTTACCTGAATGCCATGAGTACACACCGTGGAGGAGACTTGTCCCACCAGGGGTAAATTGATCATTTGCATAATGTTCGATCAAAGAACGAAGCATGGCATGCATAGCATGTTTATAAATATCTTTGTCAGCATCCACCTCTGGGAGATGTTTTAGCATTTCATGAATCCCACAGACAGCGATAGCTGTTGCTGAAGAATCTCGCGATTGATCACTACCATCATTAAAAATCAAATCCCAATAAGAAACATGATCTTTTGGCAGACGATTCAAGAAATAATTGGTTACACCCTTAAACAAGTCAAAGCAGGACTCGTCTTTCAGGTGACGATAAGTCAAAGGAATACCATAGACTCCCCATGATTGACCACGTGCCCAGCATGAATCATCACTATACCCTTGTCTCGTTACACCTTTAAGGGGTTGACCTGTTTCAGGATCAAAGTAGAAGGTGTGGAAGGACGAAGCGTCATCACGGATTACATTATTAGCTGAAACATAGAAATGGCTTTCTGCAATATCGTAGTATTTTTGATCGCCTGTTTCTTGATAAGCAAAGAATAAGAGTTGGATGTTGAGCAAGCAGTCGATAATCAAACGGTAATGCTCTTTCTTGCCCAAGTCTCCCCAAGCTTGAATAAAACCACCTTTTTCTTGATAGCGTTCAATCAACTTATCTGCAGCTCTCAAGGCTGCCTCTCTGGCCTCTCCATCTCCATTTATCTTATATTCAGCCATACAAGACGGTGTGTACAAGAAGCCGAGATCATGGTGATCCAATTCTACTCTCTTATTGACACGATCCAGGAAAGAAAGAACATTTTTATGAGCGATGTTTTTAAATTCATCCTGTTGACTGTATTCATAAGCCAACCACAGTTCTCCTGTCCAGAAACCATTGGTCCATTCCGTATTATCCATGATTGGATAGACATTATCAAAGGTAGCTGGCGTCGGGAAATCTTCCTTGAAATAGTCAAGGTTGAGTTCTAACTGCCGAATAACCTTATCGATTGCCTGGCCGACTTCTTCTTTCGTCAGAAGTGGTACTTCTAAGAAGCGCTCAGGCGATTTTATTTCTTCAATCGTAACCTTTTTTATCATTCTTTTACCCTTTAAATACCCGATTCGAAATCTTCTTCCTCTTCCTCTGCATCCGTTGAAAACAATTCTTTACCATTTACGACTCCGCCCTGAGCCGCCACTACTGATTTATTAACAACCTCATCAAAGCTATGAGCCATTCTAGCAAAGACTGCTTCCATTAACATAGCTAAGTTCAAACCCGAGAGAACATTCATTGTTTTGGCTGGATTTTCTCCCATTATGGTAGAAGAAACCTTGAATGGCGATCCTCCCAAGAGATCACTTAGGATTAAAACTTCTTCTTCATTTGAAATTGCAAGTAAGATTTTTTGCTTGAGTTCATCTGCTGACATTCCTTCCACAAAGTCAATCGCCTCCACATTTTCTTGATTGCCTGCAATCAATTGTAAAGAACTATAAATCCCTGTGGCAAAATGTCCATGCCCTACAAGTACAATTTTCATCTTTTCTCCTTTCTTTTTTGAGTTTACCGGTTTACTCTATATTTTACATTGTAGACCTTTATTTTTATCTTGTCAATAGTTTTTTCAAAAAAATATTAGCGCTTTCATTGCTTGTTTAACCATTACAATAGACAGAAACTTCAAAATCTTCCGTTTTTTTTAGGAAAACAAAGATTTTCAGAAATAAAAATATTTAATTATTGACAAAACCGGTTTACTAGAATATAATTTGGTTATAGAGAAGTCTTAACAAATTTGAAAGGAAGTATCAAATGACAAATACATCATTCTCAATTGAGCAGTTTTCTTTAAAAGGAAAAATTGCTCTCATCACCGGCGCTTCTTATGGAATTGGATTTGCTATTGCCAAATCCTACGCTGAGGTCGGCGCTACTATTGTCTTTAATGATATCAATCAAGACCTGGTCAATAAAGGGATTGAAGCTTATCGTGAAGTTGGCATCGAAGCCCATGGATATGTCTGTGACGTGACAGACGAGGACGGTATCCAAGCCATGGTCAAGCAAATCGAACAAGAGGTTGGTGTCATTGACATCCTCGTTAATAACGCTGGTATTATCCGCCGCGTTCCAATGTGCGAAATGAGCGCCGCTGATTTCCGTAAGGTCATCGATATTGACTTAAACGCACCATTTATCGTTTCAAAAGCAGTCATTCCTTCTATGATAAAGAAAGGGCATGGAAAGATTATCAATATTTGCTCGATGATGAGCGAACTGGGACGTGAAACGGTTAGCGCTTATGCTGCCGCTAAAGGCGGCTTGAAAATGTTGACCCGCAACATTGCGTCTGAATACGGTGGAGCCAATATCCAATGTAACGGAATCGGGCCGGGTTATATTGCCACTCCTCAAACAGCACCTCTTCGTGAGTTGCAAGAAGATGGTTCTCGCCACCCATTTGACCAGTTCATCATTGCAAAAACACCTGCTGCACGTTGGGGAAATCCTGAAGATTTAATGGGCCCTGCTGTCTTTCTCGCTAGTGATGCCAGCGACTTTGTCAATGGCCACATCCTATATGTAGATGGCGGTATCTTAGCCTACATCGGAAAACAACCTGAGTAAAAATAGAAAGAGGATCTTATGAAAATCGCATTAATCAATGAAAATAGTCAAGCTAGTAAGAATCACATTATTTATGATAGTCTAAAAGAAGCGACAAATAAAAAAGGCTACCAATTATTTAACTATGGTATGCGTGGAGAAGAAGGTGAAAACCCATTAACATACGTACAAAACGGCCTAATGGCTGCCATCCTTTTAAATACAAAGGCAGTTGACTTTGTTGTTACCGGCTGTGGTACGGGTGTAGGAGCTATGCTTGCTTTAAACAGCTTCCCTGGTGTTGTCTGTGGTCTAGCAGTGGACCCAACTGACGCTTACCTTTATTCTCAAATCAATGGTGGTAACGCCTTGTCTATCCCTTATGCCAAAGGATTTGGCTGGGGGGCAGAACTGACCCTCAAATTGATGTTTGAACGCTTATTTGCTGAAGAAATGGGCGGTGGCTACCCAAGAGAACGTGTAATCCCTGAACAACGCAACGCTCGTATCTTAAACGAGGTGAAACAAATCACCTACAATGATTTGATGACCATCCTTAAAACAATCGACCAAGACTTCCTCAAAGACACCATCTCTGGCAAATACTTCCAAGAATACTTCTTTGAAAACTGCCAAGATGATGAAGTCGCTGCTTATTTGAAAGAAGTATTAGCCAAGTAAAGCTATTCTAAACCAGAAAGGAACTAATGGATGACGAAAATATTACTGTTTGGCGAACCATTAATTCGAATCTCACCATTAGATGCCACCAGTATCGGCGATCATGTTGCCAGTTCGACTTATTTTGGCGGATCAGAAATTAACATCGCTTGTAATTTGCAAGCCCTGGGTATCTCAACGAAAGTCTTTACCGCACTCCCTGCCAACGAGATTGGAGATCGTTTTCTCACATTCTTGAAACAGCACCAAATCGATACCAGTTCAATCTGTCGGCTTGGCGATCGAATCGGCCTCTACTTTTTGGAGAACGGCTTTGGTTGTCGTCAAAGTGAAGTTTTCTACGATCGTAAGCATACGAGTATCAGCCAGATTCGGCCAAACATGCTAGATATGGATTCTCTCTTTCAGGGGATTGGCCATTTTCATTTTAGTGGAATCACTGTAGCTATCGGTCAAGAGGTTCGTACGCTCCTTCTCCTACTCTTGGAAGAAGCCAAGCGCCGAGGGATTATCGTTTCAATGGATCTCAATCTGAGAACAAAGATGATTTCAGTCCTAGAAGCCAAGTATGAATTTTCTAAGTTTGCACGTTTCGCTGACTATTGCTTTGGTATTGATCCTCTCATGATTGATGACCAAAATCTAGAGATGTTCCCAAGAGACAGAGCCAGCCTAAAAGAGGTGGAAAATCGCATGCGACAATTAAAAGAAGCCTATGGTTTCAAGGCCATTTTCCATACCCTCCGCTCTAGTGATGAACAAGACAAAAATGTCTATCAGGCCTATGCTCTGGGAGAACGATTTGAAGAGTCTGTCCAACTAAAAACTGCAGTCTATCAACGAGTTGGTAGCGGGGATGCCTTTATATCTGGTGCCCTTTATCAACTACTCCATCATTCCTCCTTAAAAACTACCATTGACTTTGCAGTTGCGAGCGCAACTCTCAAATGTACTCTTCCAGGAGACCATCTCTCCACTTCCGAAACTAGTATTGAAAAATTACTGGCAAATGCACAAGATATCATTCGTTAGGAGAATTACATGACCAAATCAGATACGATTATTGAACTAAAAAAACAAAAAATTGTCGCTGTTATTCGAGGAAATACAAAGGAAGAAGGACTGCAAGCCTCGATTGCTTGTATCAAGGGAGGTATCAAAGCTATTGAAATCGCCTATACCAATCAGTATGCAGGGCAAATCATCAAGGAACTTGTAGACTTGTATCAGGACGATCAAAGTGTTTGTATCGGTGCAGGTACTGTGATTGATGCCGTAACTGCTAGAGATGCTATTCTAGCCGGAGCAAATTACGTTGTTTCTCCATCTTTCCATGCTGAAACTGCAAAAATGTGCAATCTCTACAGCACACCGTACATTCCAGGCTGTATTACTCTCACAGAGATAACGACTGCACTTGAAGCTGGTAGTGAAATCATTAAACTCTTCCCAGGTAGTGCTCTCAGTCCAGCATATATCTCTGCAGTCAAGGCACCGATCCCACAAGTTTCCGTAATGGTAACCGGAGGAGTCGGCCTAAACAACATTCCTCAATGGTTCGCTGCTGGTGCAGACGCCGTTGGAATTGGTGGCGAACTCAATAAACTCGCTTCCCAAGGCGACTTTGACCGCATTAGCGAGATTGCCCAACAGTATGTTACACTCAGATAAAATGAAGTGAAAATAGTCTGGGACAAAAGTCTAACCTTAAATATAAAAAGCGAACAAAACGAGTTATCTGACACTCAGAATTCTGTATTGTTCGCTTTTTTGTCTAATCTATCGATTTTTAAAATTTATAATAAAGAATTTCTAAAATCAAAATCTTTTTGTTCCAAACTCTTTTTAAAAGAAAAATCCGAAGATGTTTGACTTTCTTCGGATTTTTTCTATTTTCCACAGTTTCATGTGATTCATCTTAGATGATGAACAAATCAGTTATTCTTTCCTCTACGGAATAGATAAGTCGCCCCAAGTAGCAAGAGCCCTAGACTTGCCAAGATTGACTGACCTTCTCCTGTCTGAGGGAGATTCTTTTGATCCGAATGGTTCTTTTCTTCTTCAGATTTTTCCTTTTCTTTTGAATCCTGAGTTTGTGGTTGAGCTGCTTGTTCTAACTTTTTAAAGACTTCCTGATCTGGAGCTGATTCCTGGGTTTCAGGATTGTAGTAGGCAACCTTATAGTCATCCCCTTCTTTTCGAATGGTATAGACCCCACGTTTCAAGACTTGGAATTGGTTGGAAATAGTAGAGACAGAATCATCATATTTCACAATGCCCCAAACTCCTTGTTTGGCATCATAAACAGACTGAAGGGTCTCATTGTTATCGATGAGACTACTTTCTAACTCTTTTACCATTTGATTGAAGGTGGCACGATCCACGTTAGGGATGAGCATATAACCATAAGAATCCCCATTTTACTTATGAGCCTGACTAATCGTAAGAAATTCATTTTCAACTTCCTTGTCTGACTGTCCTTCATTGATATCCTTCCAAGATCCCTTTTGGACAGTCTTACTCATACTGATTGAACTCTTCTTAAAGAAAAAGTAACCAATATTCTTTTTCGAATCGGACGATTCTAAGAAGACACTTTGGGTTTCAGGATAATCCTTTTCTTGTTCCGTGAGGGAGGCTTCTTTATCATTGACATAGACTTTATATGGAACACTTGATTCCAGTTTTCTCTGGTCAATTGTAGTTGCAGCAGTATCTGTTGAAGTGTTTTGGATATTGCTTCCTAAAAAGGCAATCTTATCCTTCAGTATAAACCAGCTCTTATGAGCAGTCAGTGTTTGATTCCAGTTAGTGAAATCCATGGTTGCTGTCACATTGGCCTCATCTAGTTTGCTCGTTCCAACGAAAGCAGACGGTAGAACTTTACCTGTATCACTATCCGATCTCTTAGCATCTGTTTCTGTCGTACCAGGCATCTTATATGGATTAACTGTTGGCCAATAGCCATCGCTATAGTGACTCAAATCGCCATTGTAAAGATAGAACATCCCATCACTCGTATACCAACCACGTTTGTTTTCCTTGTTCATGTGTTCGTAATTCAAGGTACGACTGGAAAAGAGTGACAAGCCAAATCCAAACCCTTTCTCTGCATTGTACATGGCTGTTTTACCCATCTTATTAAAGGCAGATAGGTAACTGATTCTTGGAACATTTGCGACTCCAGCATCGTTTAATAAAGATTGCATCAAACTGATATCCTTATAAGTCTTCAAATTCTTAAAGACATCATAATAACTATCCGATTGAACAATGGTCTTCACAAGACTCTGCAAACGTTGTTTGGTTTCTCCTTCAGACATATCCGCTATCCGGTGAATCCCTCTTAGCACTTCTACTGCGGCCACGTGCCCCTCGCAATTTGCACGACTGATCGAGCGTCCACGACTCATATCCATCAGCTCTCCATTCACCAGCAAAGGGGCAAACGATTTATCAATCCAGTGGTACATAGTTTGCATTTTATCTTTATTGATTGGGCTCTTGGTCTTTTGAATGACTGGCAACAGTTGAGACAGGCCATCAATCAAGACATCCCCATAAGCACCCGTATAGGCAACATTGGTGTGGTCGATATAGAATCCATCTTGATAAAAACCTTCACCTTGGTCTACCAACTTGAACACTTGCTCAATCGAACGAATGGTAGAAGAAATTTCTTGGTCATCCTTGCGCAGTAAAACAGCTATTACTTTTACCCTTCCCATATCCACTAAGTTTCCACCTAGGGACTTAAATGGGTTATCAGTCGTCTTTCGGAAATATTCGGGATCTGGCGCAAATTTTTCAATCACATCTGTATACTTTTTAATTTCCTCATCAGAGAAGTATTCTTTCATCAGAGACAAGGTATTGTTGATGGCACTAGGTGTACTGATTTCATAATCCCGCCAACTCCCAACAATGTTTTTTTCACTATTGTAGACATGTTTATGCATCCATTCCATGGAATCCCTAACTGTTCGAATAACGGTTTCATCCTGATAATAACGAAAAGAAGGATTGGTCACTTGCTTGGCCATCTCCTCCAATTTCCGATAAGTAGCAGTTAGATTCGCAGACGTTTTATAATTTGAAAATTTTTCCCACAAATAGGTGCGGCCCGCCTGACTTGAAATACTGGATAGGCTATCAGCCACTTTTCCTTCCAGTTCCTGGTTTAATTTGGCCATCTGTTCATTTTTAGAATCATAGTATTGATTCCCAGCGATGATACCATTCCAGTCATCCAAACGGGCTGTGTATGCATCCTTAACAGAGGCTAGAATCTTCAAAGGAATCTTTTTCACCTCCTTTCCATCTTTACTGACAATGACATTGGTTGTCCCTTCCTTAAGAGGTTCTAAAATTCCATTTTTGACTGAAGCAAAATCAGGATTTTCTACCTTATAAGTATAGTCTGCAAGAGCAAAGACATGTTTTTTCCCAATTGGTAAATCAATCTTTTCCTCGATCTGTTTATCTGTTTGAGAATCCTCAGAAGGCTGGTCTGCTACCTCTACCAGCTCAATATCCTTAAAAGAAATAGTCCCAGTTCCCGTTTCATAGAATAACTCCAGCTTGATTTTATCAACATCTAAAGTCGGGCTATAGTCTGCTTCAATGGTCTTCCAGTCCTTTGTTCCTGATGTCGTTTCAAAATTCCACAATTGCTTGTCCTTACCACTTTCCTCAATGATACGAACCTTAGCAATCCCGACTTTATTATCTGTTTTAATCTTGAAACGCAGTTTGTACTTTTTCTTAGCTTCAATAGGGACCATACGGTGAACCACTGCCCTTAATTTCTCATGGCTTGAGATAGTGATAGCCCCATCCTTAGCCTCAATAACTCGAGTTGAGGCATCTGCAGAACTATTCTTCTGGTCTACTCAAGCTGACCACCCCTTAGCTTTGCTTCCTGTCCACGGACTGCTTCCGTCCTCCGTCTGACCAAAATCACCATTTTCAACTAAATTTTTTGTATCCCTTTGCTGATACTGAACTTCTGGCTTTTCTGAATGGTATTCGTAGGCGTTTCTTCCGCTCCAACTGTCAGATAATGGTATAATAAAAATCCTGATAAAACAAGTGAAGACAAACTCACAATGAGTTTCTTTGTTTTTGTTTGCATTTATACACTCCAATAAATCAATAGGAACTAAATCTCAAATTAGAGATTTATAGCAACTAAGTAAATCGATTTAATTAAACCACACCATTTTTTAAGCTGTTTGTAAACGATTTCTATTATATCAAGGACCTATTTTTCAACAACATCTTCCATCCGACTCGACGAAAAAAGTAAAAACTGTTACAATGTAGAAAAAGAAAAGAGGCCCTCATGACTTCACTTTATGATTTTTCCGTTTTAGACCAAAACAACCAATCAACTCCACTAGATGCCTATCGTGGTAAGGTACTCTTGATTGTCAACACTGCTACTGGATGTGGTTTAACTCCCCAGTACCAAGGACTCCAAGAACTCTATGACCGCTATCAAGACCAAGGTTTTGAGATTTTAGACTTCCCTTGCAATCAGTTTATGGGACAAGCACCAGGCAGCGCAGAGGAAATCAATAGCTTCTGTAGCCTACACTATCAAACCACCTTCCCACGTTTTGCAAAGGTCAAGGTCAACGGTAAGGAGGCAGATCCCCTCTATGTTTGGTTGAAAGACCAGAAATCTGGCCCACTAGGAAAACGAATCGAATGGAATTTCGCTAAGTTCCTCATCGGTAGTGATGGGCAGGTCTTTGAACGCTTCTCTTCAAAAACAGACCCAAAACAAATTGAAGAGGCCATACAAACCCTACTATAATTTCACAATCTCACTATGATTAGGTTTCTTTTAGCCTGATGAATAGTGAGATTTTTATTTAACTTTGACTCATACTCAATAAAAATCAAAAAGCAAACTAGGAAACTAGATGCAGCCTGCTCAAACAGATAAAACTAACAGCGAAAAACACCTCACGGAGCGAACCATGAAGTGTTGTAAAGTCTATGTTGTAGGTGCTTATTTCACATTTTCAATGTGACCAATGATAACAAATACCATACCGAAGCTTCATATACACTAAACAAATGACTTTCTAATTATCTCAATTAGTTTTCGCTAGTAAATATCATTTCCAACAAACGGCCTCTCAATTCCTTATCCTGATGATGCAAGATATTCATTAACTCATGAGAATTTTTGGCATTGATGAATTGATTTAACAATCTATCTTTTAATTCATATGGAAGAGAAGCCGTCTTTAGTAGTCTAAAAACTTCATCATTTAAAGATATTGTTTTATTATCTTTACATTCAAATCTAGCTGTATCATTCTTATTTGGCAATTCAATCATAGACACATTCGTTCCTTTAAAATGAATTCTATGCATTCTATTGCTTGGAACGATACTAGAATCTCCTTGTAATGCTAACTCTACCATTCCCATTTCCCAGTCGATTGATAATCTTGTTTTATATCTTTGACCATTTTGATCTTCAATCATTTCAAAAGAATGTTGTTTTCCTGGGAATACATACCAATCTACAACTTCAGGTAAATCAACACCCATATCTATCTCAGAACCAACCAGGGGAATGATTGCACCACTTTTTGCAAACACAGGAATAGTCGAAATGTCCCTATAAACACTTAACTTCACACCACCTGTGTATTTCTTCTCTGAAAAGAAGTCATACCATTCACCTTCAGGGAACCATACATCTACTTTTGCAGATTGGAATGCCAAATCCATCTTTT
Organism: Streptococcus pseudopneumoniae; assembly: GCF_038148935.1. Taxonomy (GTDB): domain Bacteria; phylum Bacillota; class Bacilli; order Lactobacillales; family Streptococcaceae; genus Streptococcus; species Streptococcus pseudopneumoniae_U. Next base: position 25,153 of record NZ_JBBJZX010000021.1, read on the forward strand.
CTACAATGGGAGCCACCATCAGTTCTGTTCCAAAAAAGTATTGATTTGGAACATTATAACTCTCATCATTCTCTGGGTAGAAATAATACATTGGGCTGATTAAAGGGGCACCTTCCTCGTGTGTCTTTACATTCATGGTATATAGATATGGAATCATCTGATGTCTCAAACGAAGGTATTTCTTCATAATCTTAGATGTTGTTTCTGAAAAAAACCAAGGTTCTTTACTATTAAAAGGACTTCTAGAACTATGTAAGCGAGTAATCGGACTAAAAACGCCAAACTGTAGCCATCTGGTTTGTAGCTCTTCGTCATAATCCCCCAGCATGTG
>NZ_JBBJZX010000022.1:0-25099 GCF_038148935.1 Streptococcus pseudopneumoniae
TGTGGTCTTTCTTGTTCATGAATTTGTGCTTTCATCATCAAGCGTGTCACATCAAACTCAATCGAACCAATCATGTCATTGAACATACGGAAACCTTCTGCCTGATACTCAACAACTGGGTTGTTCTGAGCATAGCCACGAAGTCCAACCGCATTACGCAATTGATCGAGGGCATCGATATGATCTGTCCACTTGTTATCTACCACTCGTAGAATCAAGACTTTTTGGAATTCTTTAACTGCTTCTTCATCACGTAGTTTTGAAACCTGACTATCATAAACTTGCAAGGCACGTTGGAAGAGCTCTTCCTTAATAGCCTTATCAGACAAGCCTGACAAGTCTTCCATCGTAATTGAATCTTCAGGAAGCAAGTTGTACTTAGCAAAGTTTAAAATTGCTTCTAGTTTTTCATCTTGTTTCGCACGCGCATGACCATCAACGACACGACCAATCGTGCGTTTAATCATAGCCTGAATTTCAGGTGCCAAGTCACGATCCGCAGTGATGACATCGTAACGTTGAGCATAGATAATCTCACGTTGTTCACGCATGACATCATCGTATTGAAGGACTTGTTTACGAGTATCGTAGTTATTCCCTTCGACACGTTTTTGAGCTGCTTCAACCTGACGTGTCAACATACGAGACTCAATCGCCTCTTCAGACATGTTGAGACGTTCAAAGATTCCCTTCAAGCGTTCAGAACCAAAACGTTTCATCAAATCATCTTCAAGAGAGAGGTAGAATTGTGACTCACCTGGATCTCCTTGACGACCTGAACGTCCACGAAGCTGGTTATCGATACGACGGCTTTCATGGCGTTCTGTACCAATCACACAAAGTCCACCCAATTCGCGAACCCCTTCACCAAGCTTGATGTCAGTACCACGACCGGCCATGTTGGTTGCGATAGTAACGGCACCACGTTGACCAGCATTCATGATGATTTGAGCTTCTTTATAGTGGTTTTTGGCATTCAAAACTTCATGAGGAACGCCAGCAGCGACCAATTTCTTAGAAATATAGTCACTAGTTTCAACCGCTACTGTACCAACCAAGACAGGCTGACCTTTTTGGTAACGAGCCTTAACGTCTTCGACAACCGCCTTAAACTTAGCCTCGATACTTGCATAAAGAAGGTCTGAGTGGTCAATACGTTGAACAGGACGGTTTGTTGGGATTGGAATAACACGAATGTTGTAAATTTCACGGAATTCTTCTTCCTCAGTCTTACCTGTACCCGTCATACCAGACAATTTCTTGTACATACGGAAAAGGTTTTGGTAAGTGATTGAGGCAGATGTCTTGGTTTCATCCTGGATTGGCACACCTTCTTTTGCTTCAATGGCTTGGTGCAAGCCATCAGAATAACGACGACCTTCCATGGTACGACCTGTAAATTGGTCGACAATCAAAATTTCTTGTTCTTCGCTCACCACATAGTCAATATCGAGAAGCATGATATAGTTGGCACGAAGGGCGTTATCGATAAAGTGAGTCAGAGCTACATTTTCGATGTCATAGAGATTTTCAAGTTTGAAGTAGCTTTCAGCCTTGTCAATCCCTGAATCAGACAAACCAATAGTCTTAGACTGCACATCGATGATGTAGTCGTCTTTGTCCAAGGATTTTACATAGTGGTCTGCCATGTGGTAGAGCTGACTGGTTTCAACTGCATTAGCACCTGATACAATCAAAGGTGTACGGGCCTCGTCAATCAAGATAGAGTCAACCTCATCGACCAAGGCATAGTTGAGTGGACGTTGTACCATGTTTTCAGCGCGGACGACCATGTTGTCACGAAGGTAGTCAAATCCGATTTCTGAGTTGGTTGAGTAAGTAATATCACACTCATAGGCTTCTTTTTTCTCCATTGGAGATTTGGCAGCCAAGTTGATTCCTACTGACAGGCCAAGCCATGAGTACAATTCACCCATCTCAGTCGCGTCACGTTCTGACAGGTATTCATTGACCGTAACTACGTGAACCCCTTTGCCTGAAAGGGCATTGAGGTATACCGGCATAGTCGCAGTCAAGGTTTTCCCTTCCCCTGTACGCATCTCTGGCACGTCACCATGGTGAAGAACGATTCCTCCCATGACCTGAACCTTATATGGGAAGAGACCTAGGACACGTTTGGCACCCTCACGGACAACCGCAAATGCTTCATAAAGCAATGAATCCAGTGATTCTCCATTTTGATAACGTTCTTTAAATTCAACTGTTTTTGCTTTTAGTTGGTCATCTGTCAAAGCAGCCATTTGGTCTTCGTATTTGAAAACCTTGTCGGCCATCTTTTCCAGACGACGGATTTCTCCTTTATCATTTTCGATAATTGTTTTTAAAATATTAGCCATGTTTTTCCTTACTTTAAATTCCGAATATTTTAGAATGTTCTTTTAATTTTAGCACAATTACTGATTATTTTCAAGGAAGAATCCCCATTTTGAAAAGGAAAAAGAGGCCAGTTCCCAAGCTAACCTCTCTGACTTTTATGATGCTTTAATTGCCAACAAAAATCGGCAAAATCGCAAATAGGATAAATAGATTTATCCAAAGAGAAAAACAGCAGATCAATCCAAAAACAAAGAGACTGACTTTCTTGGACAGCAAGGCCATCAAAATAGACAGAATACCAAAAACTAGCAAGACTTTCTGTATGCTGAAGAGGTCAATCTTCCCCCCCAGAATCGGACTGCCCCAAGGAAGAAAGAAGAAAGCCAGCCAGATCAGCAGAACTAAACCAATATAGAATTTAGAATATTGCGTAATAAATGATTTTAGATGTGCCATAAGCTACCTCCTACAAATAAAAACCGATATAAATTAATGCCTTCCGCCCTTAGACTTTCCTAACTCCTTTCTTAGTCTAAGCATTTTTTTGAAACAGGAATAAGTTAACCTATTCAGACCAATAGCTAGCAGAATAAAAAGAAACCAAATGCCCCATAACTTGATATCTGTCAAATTTCTCCAGACGATATTGAAAAACAGAACTGAAATAACTGTCCAAGCAAGGCTAAAAAGAGCATAGAGGGGGATGTAAAACCAGTAAAAATAGTAAAAAATTGGGAAAAATTTACTTTCTCTATTATCCTTTTCAATCCAATTGAAAAAGTAAAACCAGGGAAATAAGATTATAAATTTAAACAAATGTTTCATCACCAGCCCCCTCTATTTGATAGCGTTTTCTTCACCTTTATTCTATCAAAAAAATCTGGAAATGTCATTCCAGATTCTACTTTTTTATTTACGTTTTCTTGCGATGAGATGGATTGGTGTTCCTTCAAAGACAAAGGCCTTGCGGATTTGATTTTCCAAGAAACGCAGGTAAGAAAAGTGCATGAGTTCTTCTTCGTTGACAAAGATGACAAAGGTCGGTGGTTTGGTTGCCACTTGGGTCGCATAGAAGATTTTGAGACGTTTTCCTTTGTCTGTCGGTGTTGGGTTGATGGCAATGGCATCCATAATCACATCGTTCAAAACAGCTGATGGAATACGTGTGTTTTGACTTTCACTAATTTGCTTAATCATCTCAGGAAGTTTGTGGAGGCGTTGCTTGGTCAAAGCTGATACAAAGATAATCGGTGCGTAAGGCAGGTATTGGAACTGCTCACGGATATCTTCTTCCCAGTTTTTCATAGTGTGGTTGTCTTTTTCAAGCGTATCCCACTTGTTGACCACGATAATCATCCCTTTACCAGCTTCATGGGCAAATCCTGCGATACGCTTGTCGTATTCACGGATTCCTTCTTCCGCATTGATAACCATTAAGACCACATCTGAACGGTCAATAGCTCGCATGGCACGCATGACAGAGTATTTCTCGGTATTTTCATAAACCTTACCAGACTTACGCATACCAGCTGTATCAATCATGGTAAACTCTTGACCATCTGTATCTGTAAAGTGGGTATCAATGGCGTCACGCGTTGTTCCAGCAACAGGACTGGCAATGACACGGTCTTCTCCCAAGATAGCGTTAATCAAGCTTGATTTCCCAACGTTTGGACGACCAATCAGGCTAAACTTAATGACATCTGGGTTTTCTTCTTCATATTCATTTGGAAGATTTTCTACAATAGCGTCTAGCACATCCCCTGTACCGATACCATGGACAGATGAGATAGGCAGTGGTTCACCCAAACCAAGAGCATAGAAATCATAGATATCATTTCGCATCTCAGGGTTGTCCACCTTGTTAACTGCCAGGATAACTGGTTTATGGGTCTTATAAAGCTTACGGGCTACGTATTCGTCTGCATCGGTAATTCCTTCCTTACCAGACACGACAAAGACGATAACATCTGCTTCTTCCATGGCAATTTCTGCCTGGTGCTTGATTTGTTCCATGAAAGGAGCATCGACATCATCGATCCCTCCTGTATCAATCATGCTAAAAGAGCGATTGAGCCACTCACCCGTTGCATAGATACGGTCACGTGTTACTCCTTCGACATCTTCTACAATGGAGATTCGCTCACCAGCGATCCGATTAAATAGGGTTGATTTCCCAACATTGGGACGTCCTACAATGGCAATAGTTGGTAGGGCCATAATTTCTCACTTTCTACAATAACTTCTTCTGTTCAAGATTTTTTCTAGTTGAGCTTGGTTCTGCTTGACCAAACTGTTCTGCTAGACGCTGACTCCAGCTTGTAGTCGCACGCGCCCCAGCATAGTCCGCCTGTACACGGTCATAAGCTTCGATTACCTCAGTTGACTGTTCTTGGTATTCTTCCTCAAACACCACTTGATTCAATGGCAAGCGAGGTTTGACTTCATGTTCTTCATTTGGCACACCTAGCGCCATCCCAAAGACAGGATAGGTGTAGTCAGGCAGTTTAAAAAGCTCTGTCACTTCTTCTGACTTGTAACGCACCAAGCCAATAATGACACCACCATAGCCCAAGCTTTCAGCTGCCAGCAGGTCATTTTGACCAGCAAGAGCTGCATCGACCGAACTAATCAAGAGCCCTTCCACACCTTGTGGTTGGAAAGTATCGGTATGAAGTCGTGCTCCCTTTTCTGCTCGGTTCAAATCTCCGACAAAGAGAAGGAAAACAGCAGACTGGCGAATGGCTTCTTGAGGTACCAATTCATACAAGGCATCCTTCTTTTCTTGACTTCGCACTACAATCACAGAGTAGGATTGGAAATTCTTCCAAGACGAGGCCATTTGGGCTGCTGTCAGGATTTCCGTCAAGTCTTCCTGAGGAAGGGCTTGCTCCTTAAATCTTCGAACAGACTTATGAGCTTTCATCAGTTTAATCGTTTCTGTCATCGACGGTTCACTCCTTCTAAACGAGTCTCCTCAGCCAAATAACGGATGCGTTCCATGACGCGTCTGGCTTCCCAGGTTTCGTCATTTCCATGTTTCCCTTTAGCGAAATGCTGCTCCAATTCTTCAAAGTCGAAGTTGGACGTGAAAAAGGTCGGTAAATCTTCCTGCATCCGATATTGAAGAATGACTTGCAGGATTTCATCCCGTACCCAAGCTGTTGATTGCTCGGCACCAATGTCATCTAAAATCAGGACTTCAGAAAGCTTAATCTCATCCACCAAGGTCTTGACATTGCCATCACCGATAGCATTTTTGACATCTATGACAAAGCTAGGATAGTGGAGGAGAGTTGATGAAACACCACGTTTTTCTGATAAATCATGGGCTAAGGCAGCCACCATGAAACTTTTACCCACACCAAAGTCTCCATATAAGTAAAGACCTTTTCGAATAGTTGGATATTGTTCCACGAAGGCTAATAGCTTTTCAAAAACTGGCAAGCGACCCAAATCATCCAAGTCTACTTGAGCCAAACTAGCTTGCTTGAGACTGGCTGGCAGATTGATTAACTTGAGACGGTTCTTAATAGCTGCTTCTTTTTCCGCTGCGATTAGTTCAGGAGTTTCTTCATAAGAAACATCCGCATAGCCATGATTCATAACCAAAATCGGCTTGTAGCCTTTGGCAATATAATCCGTATCCCCACGAAGAAACTTATCACGCTCGGTGATGTACTGATTAAACTTGGAGATACTGCGATTCAATTCCTCTGGAGTCAAGGATTCTTGCTGGATAAAGGCCGCAACATCAGGGTCCTTCATGATTTTCTGGACCAAATCTTGATAATGAAAACGGCTAGGTTGACGTTTGAGTACGTCTCCGACACTTTCCATCTAATCTCCTCCTTTTTCTAATCGAGCTAATAGTTCTTGTTTCTTACGTTCTAGTTCCAGACGAGTTTCCTCGCTGGTTTCATTCTTATAATCTGGATTGCTCCACTTGGGTACATTGGACTTGGCAGGACTGGGTTTACTGCTTTTTTGAACCTGATTCTTCTGTCCTCGCTCACGAATGCGCAAGACTGCCTCTTCTGCCGAATGAATCTTTTGATAGGCGTAATCATTGGCTACCTTCATGGCGTATTTCTCATTGATATTTGCAGAATCTACCTTATTAAAAGTCAATAAGAGAATAATATTGATGACTTCGTCCAGCAAGCCCAAGCCAGCCATCTGTTGCAAGAGTTCTCTCTCTGTTTGGGTAATGGTCCCCTTGCGGGTTTGCTTGATTTCTGCCAAGAACTGCAAGGCAGTTTTACTTTTTGCTTCCTTGATAATGGTTGCTTCCTTAGGACTAAAGTCAGAGGAAATCGGTTTTTGAGCAATTTTTTCCCGCATGCGTTTGGTTGAAATAACCTGGGAAACAGCTGTTGACTTGGCCAATTGATAGGTTTCAAACCAAGTCCATTTCTTCTCCTCGGCAATGGCAAAGAGGTTCAAGACATCGGACTGCTCATCCGCAAAACGAAGCCCATCTCGAGCCATAAACTGACGAAAATGGTCCAAATCAAAATCATTGGCCACTTTCTTCTTGAGACTAAGGTCTTCTTGACTTCCCAGTTCTGCTAAGTCTGGAAAGACTTGATTGAGTGAGACAGGTATTTCTTCTCCCTCAGCACTCTCAACCTTCAAATCCTCCACAGCTGCATCACCAATCTTTTTCTCCAAAAGTCTGCGATAAACAGGATGCTCCAAGAAATCCTGACTCGAAAGAGGAGCATGGAGGGCTAGCTGATAAACATCCCCCTTTTGATAGAGGGTCAAGAGATTAAAAGCAGATAAGATTTTCAGGGATTTTATCAGTCTATCCATCCCAAAGTTGAGATGGTTAAGAATACTTGAAAAGAGGTATTCCTTTCTACCATTATCCCAAAAACTAATCGTATAAAGATAAAGGCTCAGTGCCTCCTGACCGATAATCGGGAGGTAGCACTGTACCAGAGATGAGGTATCTTGCGACACCCGATTATTCTTTAGATAAGAAAAACGGTCAATTGGCTTCATTTATCTTTCCTTTTTCTTTTTAGAGGACTGGGTGATTTGTTGGAGCAAGCTCTCTAACTCACTGACATCCTTAAAGCTACGATAGACACTAGCAAAACGTACATAGGTAATCTCGTCCAGTTCAGCCAACTCCTCCATGACGAGTGAACCAATGTCCTCACTTTGAATTTCATTTTCATTTCGACCACGGAGTTTCTGTTCGATACGATTGACTACCATGTTGATTTCATCACTTGACACAGGACGTTTCTGGGCTGAGCGGATAATCCCATTAAAGATTTTATCTCTGGAGAATTGTTCCCGTGTGCCATCTTTTTTAACAACCACTAAGGTTCTTTCTTCTACCCGTTCGTAGGTTGTAAAACGGTGCTGGCATTCGTCGCACTCACGTCTTCTACGAATGGTGTTCCCTTCTTCTGCTTGGCGACTATCGATAACACTTGACTTGGTAGCCCCACATTTTGGACAACGCATCCTTTCCCTCCTTATCGTTTTCTTTTCATTATACCATTTTTTAAACAATTCCCAAAACAATTCTTCTTTTTGCTTGACAAGTTTTTTGTTTTGTTGTATTATTTAATTAAGACAAATAGATAAAAAGAAAGGAGACCAAGATGTCTTGGACATTTGACAACAAAAAACCCATCTATTTACAGATTATGGAGAAAATCAAGCTTCAGATTGTTTCCCATACACTGGAAGCCAATCAACAACTTCCAACCGTGAGAGAGCTAGCGAGCGAGGCGGGTGTCAATCCCAACACCATCCAAAGAGCCTTGTCAGACCTTGAACGAGAAGGATTTGTCTACAGCAAGCGAACAACTGGACGGTTTGTAACTGAGGATAAGGAACTAATCGCCCAATCACGCAAACAATTATCGGAAGAAGAATTGGAACACTTCGTTTCCTCCATGACCCATTTTGGCTATGAAAAAGAAGAACTACCAGGCGTAGTCGGCGATTATATTAAAGGAGTTTAAGCCTATGTCATTACTAGCATTTGAAAATGTATCCAAATCATATGGAGCAACACCAGCCCTTGAAAATGTTTCCCTTGAGATCCCAGCTGGAAAAATCGTTGGTCTTCTTGGTCCAAACGGCTCAGGGAAAACAACATTGATTAAACTAATCAATGGCCTCTTACAACCAGATCAAGGACGCGTCCTTATCAACGACATGGACCCAAGCCCAGCAACCAAGGCTATCGTAGCTTATTTGCCGGATACAACCTATCTTAATGAACAAATGAAGGTCAAAGAAGCCCTAACCTACTTCAAGACCTTCTATAAAGATTTCAATCTTGAACGCGCCCATCATCTACTTGCAGACCTAGGTATTGATGAAAATAGTCGTCTCAAGAAACTATCAAAAGGAAACAAGGAAAAAGTCCAATTGATTTTGGTTATGAGCCGTGATGCCCGTCTCTACGTTTTAGACGAACCCATTGGTGGGGTGGATCCAGCAGCCCGTGATTATATCCTCAATACCATTATCAACAACTACTCACCAACTTCTACCGTTTTGATTTCTACCCACTTGATTTCAGATATCGAGCCAATCTTGGATGAAATTGTCTTCCTGAAGGATGGAAAAGTCGTCCGTCAAGGTAATGTAGATGATATTCGCTATGAGTCTGGTGAATCCATTGACCAACTCTTCCGTCAGGAATTTAAGGCCTAAGCAAAGGAGATTATTATGTTTTGGAATTTAGTTCGCTACGAATTTAAAAATGTTAACAAGTGGTATTTAGCCCTTTACGCTGCCGTGCTAGTTCTTTCTGCCCTTATCGGGATACAAGCACAGACCTATAACAATCTGCCTGTCAAAGAAAGCCAACCTGTTTTACTTACTTTTCTAGCCCTCGTCTTTGGTGGCTTGATGATTACACTTGGAATTTCAACTCTTTTCTTAATCATTAAACGCTTTAAAGGTAGTGTCTATGACCGACAAGGCTATCTGACTTTGACCTTGCCAGTATCCGAACACCATATCATCACAACCAAACTAATCGGTGCCTTTATCTGGTCGTTGATTAGCACTGCTGTCTTACTCCTATGTATCTATATTATCTTACTGTCAACAAATTTTGATGAAGTTCAACTTTCTATTCTTCTATCATTTGTTGGAGAACATTTTACCGGCTTTGGTCTTACTGTCTTATCCTTCCTGCTTAGTACAATTTCATTTATCCTCTGCATTTACTTGGCCATTTCCATCGGACAACTTTTCAACGAATACCGTACAGCACTCGCTGTTGCAGCCTACATTGGAATCCGAATCGTCATTGGAATTATAGAAGTCTTCTTCAATACCAGTACTAACTTCTATGTCAATTCACTTGCAGGATTTAATGATAATTTTTATATGGGAGCAAGTATAGGCATTGTTGAAGAACTCATTTTCATAGCTATCTTTTATCTCGGAACTTACTATATTTTGAGAAACAAGGTTAATTTGCAATAGTTTCATAATCAAAAAGGATAACATCTATTTAAGAAAAACACAGAAAATCAAATTAATAAAAAATTGATTTTCTGTGTTTTTTAGATTATTGCTAACTAATTTTGGTTTTAGCCAACGCCAATAACAATTATTGACTCTAGAATACATAGAACCAGGGTTACAATCATCTTTTTATTCATATAAACAACCTCACTTTCTTTTTTTATATATGATATAATATTTTGAAAACATACTAAAAAATTCCCATATAAGCAATTGAGGTAACACAAATGAAAAATTACGGAAAAATTTTTAAACAATTTAGAGAATCACGTGGATTAACATTAAAAGATGTTGCAAAACATGGTCTATCCACATCACATATTTCTAGATTTGAAAGAGAAAATTCTGATCTGACGATTGGTAAATTTATGCAAGCATTAGATGCTATTAATATGCCTGTCGAAGAATTTATGTATGCTGCAAATGACTTTCATAGGGATGAAATAAATGAATTATTAGAGCAAATTCGACTTCTAAGCTCTAAAAGAGATATTTCAGGAATGGAAAAACTGCTTATTTCTCAACTTGAAAAGACTACAAAAAGAGAGAAATTCTATACTCTGAATACCATTCTAGTTAAAATTCGCTTACAAGATTTGTCAGAAAAAATCTATTACCATGAATCTGATATTAAATATCTATCTGACTATCTTTTTTCTGTGGAATACTGGGGATGCTATGAATTACTTTTGTTTATGAATACTCTAGATGTATTATCTCACCCTACTATGATGTGCTTATCAAGAGAAATGTGTCAACGTTCCGAATTCTACAGAGATTTACCACATTATCGTAGATTGCTTGCTACCATGTTACTAAATGGATATATCACGTGTATAGAAAGAGAGGAATTTTTAGATTCTTTATATTTTAAAAAGCAACTAAAACATTGTTATTTCACAGAAACTGAGATATATGAAAAATTAGTTTTTCACTATGCCGAAAACTTATACACTTTAAAAAAAGACAAAAATAAACGTTCTGTTTTAGAAATGAGAAAGTGCATAGCAACGATGAAGTTAGTCCACAGCGATAGCTTAGCAAAAAAATTTGAAAAACATTTAGCAAAGGTAATAGAAGAACTGAAATAATTTTCTTATATGGGAAAATTTTTAATTATTATTTCAAAAAGAGTATCATTAAATCATCAAATTAAGGAGGTGAAAATATGAGAACAGCGCAAATTATTGACCTTGAAGATCTATTAGATACAGATCAAACTTACTCCGTACCAGGTCATTGTGGTCCAAGCCATTCTTGTGGTGGCGGACGATAGTTTTCTATGAGACGAGTTCTCACTCGTCTCCTTTATTTTATAATGGTGATATTATGCTAAAAAAAATATATACTAACATTGGGGATTATTATTTCGATAGTGAGAAATTCACATTATCTACTTCTTCAGTAGAGGGAACTACCTCCTATAAGCCCCCCTACATCCCCAAAAATGTTTTACAAAAAATTGTTATTAACATATCTAACAGTTGCAATTTATCCTGTTCTTACTGTTATGCGGATGGTGGAAATTACGGCATGGATAATAAAATCATGACTCTAGATACTGCTGATAATATTATTAACGAAGTCAAATTTAGAGGTATAACACAAATTAATAGACTTATCCTATTTGGTGGAGAACCTTTTCTTAATACTCAATTATTCGAATACATTATTAAAGAATTTTCCAAATTTACAACTATACTTAAAATAGAAACCGTGACTAACGGAACAGTACTAAATAATAATGTTAAAAAAATAATAGATAATTTCCAACCATATCTAACTATTAGTCTAGATGGTCCAGAATTTATACATGATAAATTAAGAGGTAAAGGTAGCCATCGTAAAACTACTAAATTTATCCACTATTTAAAAACTATAAACTACACTAATTTTGAAATTGCTTCAACATACACTAGACTACATCAATTACATTCTCTAAGTAGAGATGATATTTTCCAATATTTTACAAATATGGATGTACACTTTAACATCAATGACGTATTTAGTAAAAATAAGGTGCTTGTGGTTAAAGAAATGGAAAAAAGCTTAGTAGATAGGAAAAAATTCATTACTGATTCTATAAATAATATTGTTGAAAATAATGAAAAAGCTTTTATAAGTCCCATCTTATATGATGTTTTAATTTCTATGATTTATAAGAGTACTAATCATACATTCTGCGACGATATAGATCCTTCAAATACCATAACTTTTGATGTTGATGGTAGCAAAAAATTGTGTTTTAGATTTTGGGGAACTCATAATAGCTCTAAAGCAGAGCTATTTAATAATAAAGAATACTTCCAACAATGTAAAGATTGTTGGTGTAAAGGTATGTGTCTTGAATGCGTTGCCAATATCATTGATGGTTATTCTTCAGTAATTAACGAAGATGGACAATTTATAGAATGTCATAAGCCTGAATTAATGGAATATTGTATTAAAGAAATTATTTATCTTTCACAAGATCAATCCAAAATATCTAAACTCGTTAATAATTTCAAAAGGTTTATCCGCTATGCTTAAAAATTTCTTTTCCAAGAAACACCTCATACTTTACTTCTTTTCTATTGCCGTTACCTGGCTGGAAGCGATTATCACGCCAGCCCTTGTTCAAAATATTGTTGCCAGTTTTACCAATCAAGAACTAGGACTTCTTTGGAAAGTATTGATTCTAGGAATCCTTGGTAATCTTATCCTCTTACTAGGCTTGGCTGGAAAACGCTATTACTACGCTCGTTTGATTACTGACTTCAAATATGGAATCAAGAGTGCTATTTTCAAGCGATTTTTAAACAGTTATGAGATTGATGAAAAGGATATTTTGTCTGACCTAGAAAACGACGTCAAGCAACTAGAAGAAAACTATATTGAACCAACGGTCATCATCATTTCTTCTCTTGGCTTCACAACTGTGTCCATTCTCTATGCCCTATGGACCAATTTTTACTTGGGTTTGATTTTCATCCTCTTCTACTCCTTTCCTGTACTCTGCAGTGCTATCGGATCAAAACGTTTGGATTCACTTTCTGAAAAGCGGTCCACTGTTAACCAGAGCTACTTAGCAAGCTTGACAAATTTTATTGGTGGTAACCAACAAATTCGCCATTATCAGGGGCAAGACTACTTTTTTGCTCGCTATCAAAACCAATTACAAACCAGTCTAGATACCGAAATTAACTATGAAAAACAACGCACTTTAAACAGTCTCTTGATCAATAGCATCGATGCCTTTTGTTCTGTCACACCAATCGTCATCGGTGGATTTATGACCTACTATAATTATTTAGATGCGGCGAGTTTTGTGGCCATCTATCTAGTTTCCCATAATATCGGCTATCAATTCCAAGAGTTGGCTTACTTTACTAACACCCGAAAAGCGAATCGAACTCTTCTCAATAAATACCAAAAACTTTTGAACCAGTCTGATCCCATCTCGCCTAGAAGCATAGAAAACATTTTCCCTATCCAGCTTAACAGCATCTCCCTAGAAAAAGATGGGAATATCCTCTTATCTCCGATTTCCATGCACATCAAGCAAGGAGAAAAAATTGCCATTATCGGGGAAAGTGGCTCTGGTAAGACAACCCTGCTCAATATCATTCATGGAGAAGAGACACCAACAAGTGGACAGATTAGCTTTGCTGATCAAAACCTGTCACGTAAAGAAATCACAAGCTTTAGTTCCTATATCCTCCAAGATAGCCATTACTTTGACACGCTCTCTCTGGACGACAATATCCTTCTAGGAATGGATAAAAAGGAGAAACGTTTAACTTACATCCTCAAAAAAACGGGATTAGATCATTTGGAAAATAGAATGCTCAGAAATGATAGTCTATCTGGTGGCGAGAAACAACGCCTAGAAATCGCTCGCGCCCTCTACCATGATAGCCAACTCATCTTAGCAGATGAGATTAAGGCCAATCTTGACTTGGAAAATAGCAGAAAGATCAGCGACTTGCTCTTCTCCCTACCTCAAACAGTCATTGAAGTCATTCACCACTACACGGAAGAAGACTTAAAACACTACGACCAAGTCATTCACTTAAGCAAAGAAAAGTAATATTCTTCGAAAATCGCTTCAAACTATGTCAGTTTGACCTACAAACCCAAGACTTTGCTTTGAGCAACATGCAGCTGACTTCCTAGTTTATTCTTTAATTTTCATTAACCTTTGTGCATTTCCTTGAAATTTTCTGAAAAAAGAGTAAACTGGTATTCAAGAAGTCTATTTCGTGGAGTTTAGGATGAAATTATATGTTCAATTAATGATTCTCTTTGTGATTTCTCTAATCGGAGAGGGAATTTCCAGTTTCTTTCATTTGCCCATCCCGGGCAGTATTATCGGTTTGATTATTCTTTTTCTAGCCCTGCAGTTCAAGTGGCTAAGGACCAGGCACGTCAACATGGTGGGAAACTTCTTGCTGGCCAATATGACCATTCTCTTTTTGCCGCCAGCAGTGGGAATCATGGAGAAGTTTGATGTGATTGCTCCCTATCTCCTACCCATTGTCTTGATTGTCTTTTTTGCAGCTGTTATCAATATTATCCTCATTGCTTTGGTGGTTCAGTTTATCAAACGACGGTTTGAGGGAGATTATGAGAAAGGAGATGCCAAATGAGTGAATTTGTTTCCAATCCCCTATTTGGGCTTGCCCTGTCTATCCTAGCTTATCTAGTGGGAATGTTGATTTACAGACGTTTTCCCCATCCTTTGACAACGCCCTTGCTTTTGTCAGCTGTTTTCATTATCATCTTTCTAAAGGTGACAGGTATTTCTTACCAAGATTACTACCAAGGTGGGGTTTATCTGAACAACTTGATTGTCCCGTCGACCGTGGCTTTGGGGATTCCGCTTTATAAGAGTTTTCATCTGATGAAGCACCATGCTCGGAGTATTCTCTTTGGTAGTCTGTTAGCAGTAGTTGTCAATACCTCTTTCACAGCCCTTGTGGCAAAAATATTTGGCATGGACTTTTTCCTAGCCATTTCTCTCTTTCCCAAGTCAGTAACAACCGCTATGGCAGTGGGAATCACAGAAAAATTGCAAGGTCTGACGACCGTGACCTTGGTGGTTGTAGTGGCGACTGGGATTTTAACTAGTGTAATCGGCCCAACCCTTTTGAAGTGGTTGAAAATAGATGATCCAGTAGCTGTTGGTCTTTCCCTTGGAGGAACAGGCCATGCAGTTGGAACAGGAACAGCCTTCCGATACGGCTCTGTAGCAGGAGCCATGGGTGGTTTGGCTATCGGTGTCACCGGTATTCTCTATGTCTTTGTCAGCCCCATCGTAGCTAGTTTGATATTGAGTTAATACTCAATGAAAATCTCTTCAAACCGCGTCAACGTCGCCTTGCCGTAGGTATGGTTACTGACTTAGTCAGTTCTATCCCCAACCTCAAAACTATATTTCGAGGAGCCTTCCGCTAACTTCCCAGTCTGATTTTCATTGACTATTAACGATACTTTATCACATAAAGAGGCTGGATGAAAAGTCTTCACAATCAAAAAACGCATACTACTAAGTCTTGAAAAATCCTGGTAGTATGCATTTTTTGTGAGCTGACTTATTTCCTTTCACTATATCGCAAAATGAAATAAGAACGGAACGATGGGATTTTGGAATTCAAATCAATTTATAAGAATGTTTTAGAAGCAATATTATCCTATTCCAGATTCAGTTCACTATACAATTGAGTTTTCAAGCAACCTGTTTACATAATGTGTGAATAATTAGGTTCGTAATTCCACTCTTTTTATCTCTAAAAAACCTCGCTTTCGCGAGGCTCTTCTATTTATAAGCTAAGGCACGTTTAAAGGTTTTCCAGATTCCTAAATCATCCGTTTGAAGGACTAGGCTGGCATACATGCGTCCGATAAATCCTGTTGCTACCACTGCAAAAATCACTGTAATCGCAAGTGAAATCCATGCTTCTACTCCCCCTGCATAGCCATTAATGGTTCTAAATGGCATAAAGAAGGTCGAAATAAAGGGAATATAAGAACCAATCTTCAAGATAAGATTATCACCGGCTGCACCTAGAGCTGTCACTCCAAAAAAACCACCCATAATCAAAATCATCAAAGGCGACAAGGCTTTTCCTGCGTCCTCCGGACGAGAAACCATAGAACCTAGAAAGGCCGCCAAGACGACGTACATAAAGAGACTAACCAAAATAAAGAGCAAGGTATTCAGTGAGATAGCATCTCCCAAGTGATCCAAAATACCAGACTGAGCCAAGAATGGCAAATCTTTAAAGAACAGAATGGCAGCGAGACCACCTACAACATAAATCCCAATATGCGTTAAAATCACTAGAAATAGAGCCATCATCCGCGCATAGAAATAGTGACTAGCCCTTATGCTAGAAAAGACGACTTCCATAATTTTGGTGCCTTTTTCACTGGCAACTTCCTGAGCCGTCACACCCGCATAGGTAATCAGAATCATATAAAGAAAGAATCCTAAGGCGCCTGCTGTAATTGTTTGAATAAACTTTTTATTTTCCTTGGCTTCATCAATCTTTTCTGTGAATTGAACTGTCTGCGCTAAGCGTTTTTCCTGCTCTTGAGACAAGGAGGCCGTTGAACGATTAAGCTGATTTTGCAGTTCATTGAGTGTACCTGTAACTGCAAATTTAATTCCATTTTCAAGCGATGTTTCGCCATGATAAACTGCCTTTAGAACACTATCTTCTTGATCAATAGTCAGATAGCCTTTTAATTTTTCATCTTTAATCGCTTCTTTGGCACTTGCTTCGTCTTTATAGTCAAAGTTAACACCATTTACATTCTTCAGCCCTTCTGCTACAGACGGTACTGTTGTCACTACTGCCACTTTATCATTTTTAGCCATTGAAGAGCCTTGGAGATAGGCAATTCCTACAGAGATTCCTAAAAAGAGGAACGGTGAAATCACCATAAAGAAGAAACTCCACGATTTGACATGTCGAAGATAGGTTTCCTTGATTACAACCCACATATTTCTCATACTTCCACCCCTGATTCTAGTTTAAAGATTTCATCGATTGTTGGCGCTTGTTGATCAAAGGTTGCGATATACTGCCCCTGAGTCAAGATTGGGAAAAGTTCCCTTCCAGCGCTCTCATCCTCCAAAATCAATTTCCAACTGCCTTGCTTGGTCAAGCTCACCTGTTTGACATGAGGAAGTTTTTCCAATTCTTCCTTGCTTCGTTCACTTGAAACAAAGAGACGTGTTTTCCCGTATTGATTGCGAACATCCTGAACGGGTCCATGCAAGACCACACGACCATCTCGGATCATGAGAATATCGTCACAAAGCTCCTCGACGTTAGTCATGACATGGTCAGAAAAGATAATGGTTGCCCCACGTTCTTTTTCCTGAAAAATGACTTGTTTGAGCAATTCTGTATTGACTGGGTCCAATCCACTGAAAGGCTCATCCAAGATAATCAAGTCTGGTTCATGAATCAGAGTAATGATGAGCTGAATCTTCTGCTGATTTCCTTTTGACAGGCTCTTGATTTTATCAGTCAGCTTCCCTTTCACTTCCAACCTCTTCATCCATTGAGGGAGTTTTTCCTTGACCTCCTTGGCATCCATACCTTTTAGAGTCGCCAAGTAGCGAACTTGTTCAAGAACTGTCAATTTAGGCATGAGACTGCGTTCTTCAGGCAGATAACCAATCCGAGCATAGGTCTCCTGACGAATATCCTGACCATCCAGACTGATTTCTCCTTGATATTCTAAAAACTTCAAAATACTGTGGAAAATCGTTGTCTTCCCAGCACCATTTTTTCCGACTAGTCCCAAAATACGACCTGGTCGCGCTTGAAAGTCAATACCAAACAAAACTTGCTTGGATCCAAAACTTTTCTCTAGACTTCTTACTTCTAGCATCTTTAACCTCCGAAATTTCTTTCACTCATTATACTCCTTTTTGATAGCCTTTACAATGATTTCTGTCCATTTTTAGAAGACTAATGCTATGTAAAATATGGCATGGAGCGTTTTTAGTGATAAATCCATTATACAGTAGCAAACTTAATTTATCCACTCTGCTCCTCAACTGTCAGTTTTTGATCCTGAATTGTTATTTGAGTAAGTTCTTTTTCCCCATAAAGTTCTCTTCCTCTAAAACTTCTGGAAAAAAGCGAATAATTTCTTGACAACATTTTTTATAAGAAACAAGTTCATCTGTCATTTCAAGAAGGAGTAATCCTTTATCCACTAATGGGCGGAACGGAATTCAATCGCTTGTCTGATGTGTTTTCTAAGGAACATATCTACTATACACATCCCTATGCCTCTTGGGAAAGGGGAACTAATGATAATCACAACAGGCTCATTCGTAGATGGTTACCTAAGGGAACTAAGAAAACGACTCCCAAAGAAGTCGCATTCATCGAAAAGTGGATGAACAACTATCCTAAAAAATGCCTGAGCTACAAGTCGCTCAGAGAAAACTTCTTGATGACTAACTTGAACTTGAAATTTAGCAATAATTCATTCACCATCTAACTATATTTAGTAATTATTTCAGAACTGATCAATATTAAAATTAACTAACGATTCAAAGAGTTCATACTAGACATAAATTACGTCCATCAGAGAGACTCTTATTATTTTTAGATTTTAGCTTTTCTAGCTTCAGAATACATCTAAACTTTAGAGAAGATGACTATTCGAAAGCGCGAATGCCTCAAAATTATCTCAGATAAGCTATTTGAAACTCAGAATGCTTTTAAATTTATGGAATCACGCTTATTCTAAACCTAGAATACACATAAACTTTAGGAAACAAGCCTATTCACTATCCATTCATCATCAAAAACACTCATTCCCCCTTTCTCCTCCAAAATATGGTATAGTAGAAATATACTATCTATGAGGAGTTTACATGTCACAGGATAAACAAATGAAAGCTGTTTCTCCCCTTCTGCAGCGAGTTATCAACATCTCATCGATTGTCGGTGGGGTTGGGAGTTTGATTTTCTGTATTTGGGCTTATCAGGCTGGGATTTTACAGTCCAAGGAAACCCTCTCTGCCTTTATCCAGCAGGCAGGTATCTGGGGGCCACCTCTCTTTATCTTTTTACAGATTTTACAAACGGTCGTCCCTATCATTCCTGGGGCCTTGACCTCGGTGGCTGGGGTCTTTATCTACGGCCACATCATCGGGACTATCTACAACTATATCGGCATCGTGATCGGCTGTGCCATTATCTTTTATCTGGTGCGCCTCTATGGAGCTGCCTTTGTTCAGTCTGTCGTCAGCAAGCGCACCTATGACAAGTACATCGGTTGGTTGGATAAGGGCAATCGTTTTGACCGTTTCTTTATCTTTATGATGATTTGGCCCATTAGTCCAGCTGACTTTCTCTGTATGCTGGCTGCCCTGACCAAGATGAGTTTCAAGCGCTATATGACCATCATCATTCTGACCAAACCCTTTACCCTCGTGGTTTATACCTACGGTCTGACTTATATTATTGACTTTTTCTGGCAAATGCTTTGACACATAAAAAATCCGTTTGGTTTCCCAAGCGGATTTTGTGCTTTATTTCGAAACTTCTTTTGCAAGTACAAAGTTTCCAAGAGTAGCAGAACCATTTCCTGCAACTGCTGGCGTCACGATGTATTCACGCACATCTGGTACTGGTAGGTAACCATTGAGAAGAGATGTAAATTTCTCACGGACACGGTCCAGCATGTGTTGTTGAGCCATGACCCCTCCGCCAAAGACAATCACGTCTGGGCGGAAAGTCACTGTCGCATTAACCGCAGCTTGAGCGATATAGTAGGCTTGAACATCCCAAACAGGGTTGTTGAGTTCAATATTTTCCCCACGAACACCTGTACGAGCTTCCAAACTTGGACCAGCTGCATAGCCTTCCAAACATCCCTTATGGAAAGGACAAACGCCCTTAAACTCTTTTTCAATATCCATTGGGTGTCTAGCCACATAGTAATGACCCATTTCAGGGTGACCCACACCGCCGATAAACTCACCACGTTGGATGACACCTGCACCGATACCTGTACCGATTGTGTAGTAAACCAAGTTTTCGATACGACCACCAGCATTATTACGGGCAACCACTTCCCCATAAGCAGAGCTGTTTACGTCTGTAGTGAAGTACATTGGCACGTTGAGGGCGCGACGAAGGGCACCAAGCAAGTCCACATTTGCCCAGTTTGGTTTTGGAGTCGTTGTGATAAAGCCATAAGTTTTTGAGTTTTTATCAATATCAATCGGACCAAATGAACCAACTGCAAGACCAGCAAGGTTGTCGAATTTTGAGAAGAACTCAATAGTTTTATCGATTGTTTCGATTGGAGTTGTTGTTGGAAATTGTGTTTTTTCTACAACGTTAAAATTTTCATCACCGACAGCACAGACAAACTTTGTACCGCCCGCTTCCAAGCTTCCATATAATTTTGTCATGATAAACCTCTTGTTTTTATTTTCTTTATTATAGCATATTTTAAAAATCTAAGTTTCTCAATTTTTTAGATTTTCCTCTGTAAATCTTACCATTCAAGCAAAAACGAACAAACATGTCATTTGTTCGTTTTCATTTAGCTAGGAAAGATTAAGCTTTCACTTCGATAAGAGCATCCCCCTTCGCAACTGAACCTGTTGCGACTGGAGCTACTGAAGAGAAGTCAGCTGTGTTTGTAACGATAACCATTGTTGTATCATCAAGACCAGCTGCAGCGATTTTGTTTGAGTCAAATGTTCCAAGAACATCGCCTGCTTTCACCTTGTCACCTTGGGCAACTTTTTGTTCGAAACCTTCACCGTTCATTGTTACAGTGTCGATACCAACGTGGATCAAGACTTCAGCACCATTAGTTGTTTTCAAACCAAAGGCGTGTCCTGTTGGAAATGCGATTGAAACTTCAGCATCAGCAGGTGCATAGACCACACCTTGACTTGGTTTCACAGCGATACCTTGTCCCATAGCTCCACTTGAAAAAACAGGATCATTAACATCAGCAAGAGCTACAACATCACCGACGATAGGAGTTACAAGTGTTTCATTTTGAAGGGCTGCTGGAATGTTGCCAGTTGTTTCTTCTTGGACCAAACGTTCTGTCGCCGCTTCAGTAGCAACTTCTTTTTCATCCTCATAACCAAACATGTAAGTAAGAGCAAAACCAAGTGCAAATGATACAGCTACCATAAGAAGGTATTGGGCAAGTTGTCCGTTACCAACATAAAGCATTGTACCAGGGATGATGGTGATACCACTACCATTACCAGCAAGTCCAAGGATAGAAGCCAATCCACCACCGATTGCACCAGCAATCAATGAGAGGAAGAATGGTTTACGGAAGCGCAAGTTCACCCCGAAGATAGCAGGCTCTGTAATACCGAGGAAGGCAGAAAGAGCAGCTGGGAAAGCAAGTGTTTTTAGTTTTGGATTTTTAGTTTTAACACCAACCGCAACAGTTGCAGCACCTTGAGCTGTCATAGCAGCAGTGATGATAGCGTTGAATGGGTTAGCATGGTCAGCAGCAAGCAATTGAACTTCAAGCAAGTTGAAGATATGGTGCACACCTGACACGACGATCAATTGGTGAACCCCACCAATCAAGAAACCACCAAGACCAAATGGCATACTAAGGATCGCTTTTGTCGCGATAAGGATGTAGTTTTCAACAACGTGAAAGACTGGTCCGATGACAAATAGTCCAAGGATAGACATAACCAAAAGTGTCACGAATGGTGTTACCAAAAGGTCAATGACATCTGGAACGACCTTGCGGACAGCTTTTTCAAATTTAGCTCCGACAACCCCGATGATGAAGGCTGGAAGAACGGAACCTTGCAAACCAACAACAGGGATGAAACCAAAGAAGTTCATAGCTGTTACTTCACCACCTGAAGCAACTGCCCAAGCGTTTGGAAGTGAGCCAGAAACAAGCATCATACCAAGAACGATACCAACGGCAGGGTTACCACCGAATACACGGAAGGTTGACCAAACAACCAAACCTGGCAAGATGATGAAGGCTGTATCTGTCAAGATTTGTGTGTAAGTTGCAAAGTCTCCTGGAAGTGGCATTTCAAGAGCAATGAAAAGACCACGCACACCCATGAAGAGACCTGTCGCTACGATAACTGGGATGATTGGAACGAAAACGTCACCGAAAGTACGGATAGCACGTTGGAACCAGTTCCCTTGTTTAGCAGCTTCTGCTTTCATGTCATCTTTAGATGATGTTGGTAAACCAAGTGCAACAACTTCATCGTACATTTTGTTTACTGTACCAGTACCAAAGATGATTTGGTATTGACCTGAGTTAAAGAAAGCACCTTGAACTTTTTCCAAGTTCTCAATCACTTCTTTATTGATTTTTCCTTCATCTTTGACCATGACACGAAGACGAGTCGCACAGTGAGCTACACTGTTGACATTTTCACGTCCACCCAAGGCATCGATGACTTTTTTTGCAATTTCCTGATTGTTCATTTGCAAAAATCTCCTTATATAAAATTTTGTTCTTGTTTGAAAGCGATTTTATCCGCCCTACGACTTTTATTTTATCATGTTTTAGAAATATGTCAAGCGTTTTGCAGAAAAAATATTCTATCCACTTAGTTGTCTCGCTTTAGATTGATTGATTTTGACTGTTTTAGCAGGCATTCCTTAAAAAAACAAGTTTAAAATCTTGGTTAAAAGGGTTTTATTTCATTAACTTTCATATTTTCGTGAAAATGTGATTGCTTTCCTGCAATTATTTTATGACAAACGTTTGACAGTTTTTTCTCTTTTTTAACATAAAAGGCTTGCTTTTTTTTTCGAAAACGGTTACTATTAAAAGTGATAAGATTTTTGGAGGAATGAAAGAATGGAATGGACTACTGAGCGTCGTTACAGACTTTATCAAGATTGGACGCAAGAAGAAATTAAGAATATTAAAGAAAATATGGCACAATCTCCATGGCATACTCATTATCATGTTGAGCCAAAAACAGGACTTCTCAACGACCCAAATGGCTTTTCTTACTTTGATGGGAAGTGGATTGTTTTTTATCAGAACTTTCCTTTTGGTGCAGCCCACGGTTTGAAATCTTGGGTTCAATTGGAAAGCGAGGACTTGGTTCACTTCACAGAAACTGGAGTTAAAGTTTTGCCAGATACTCCATTAGATAGCCACGGTGCCTACTCTGGTTCTGCCATGCAGTTTGGCGATAACTTGTTCCTATTCTATACAGGAAATGTCCGCGATGAAAATTGGATCCGTCACCCCTACCAGATTGGTGCTTTGATGAACAAGGATGGCAAGATTACAAAGATTGACAAGATCTTGATTGACCAGCCAACAGACTCTACTGACCACTTCCGCGATCCACAAATTTTTAATTTTAAAGGTCAATATTATGCTATCGTCGGTGGACAGGACTTGGAGAAAAAAGGCTTTGTCCGTCTCTACAAGGCTGTGGACAACGACTACACAAACTGGCAAGCTGTTGGCGACCTTGACTTTGCTAATGATCGCACTGCCTATATGATGGAATGCCCAAATCTTGTCTTTGTAGGAGAGCAACCTGTCCTTCTCTACTGCCCACAAGGATTGGATAAAGATGTTCTAGACTACGACAATATCTATCCAAATATGTATAAAATCGGGGCTTCCTTTGACCCTGGAAATGCCAAAATGGTAGATGTGTCTCAACTCCAAAACATGGATTACGGTTTCGAAGCCTATGCAACTCAAGCCTTCAACGCTCCTGACGGACGTGCTCTAGCAGTTAGCTGGCTTGGTTTACCAGATGTTTCTTACCCATCTGACCGTTTTGACCACCAAGGAACCTTCTCTTTGGTCAAAGAACTGACTATCAAAGACGGTAAACTCTACCAATACCCAGTCGCAGCTATCAAGGACCTTCGTGCTTCTGAAGAAGCCTTCTCAAATCGTGCTCAAACCAAGAACACTTACGAACTCGAACTCAACTTGGAAGCTAATAGCCAGAGCGAGATTGTTTTACTTGCTGATCAAGAAGGCAAGGGACTTTCAATCAACTTTGACCTTGTAAATGGTCAAGTGACAGTAGATCGTAGCCAGACTGGTGAACAGTATGCCCAAGAATTTGGAACAACTCGCTCTTGCCCTATCAACAATCAAGCTACTACTGCTACGATTTTCATCGATAACTCTGTCTTTGAAATTTTCATCAATAAAGGAGAAAAAGTATTTTCCGGTCGTGTCTTCCCACATGCAGACCAAAATGGTATCCTGATCAAATCTGGAAACCCAACTGGAACTTACTATGAATTAGATTATGGTCGCAAAACTAACTGATGTCGCCAAACTTGCAGGCGTCAGCCCTACTACCGTTTCTCGGGTTATCAATAAAAAAGGTTATCTATCTGAGAAAACCATCCAAAAAGTCAATGAAGCCATGCGGGAATTGGGCTATAAACCCAACAACCTAGCTCGTAGTTTGCAAGGAAAATCAGCTAAGTTAATCGGCTTGATTTTTCCCAATATTTCCAATGTTTTCTACGCAGAATTGATTGATAAGCTGGAACACCAGCTTTTTAAGAATGGTTACAAGACCATCATTTGTAACAGCGAGCACGATTCTGAGAAGGAACGCGAGTACATCGAAATGCTGGAAGCCAATCAGGTGGACGGCATCATTTCGGGTAGTCACAACTTGGGAATCGAAGACTACAATCGCGTGACGGCACCAATTATTTCCTTTGACCGCAATCTGTCTCCGGACATCCCTGTCGTTTCCTCTGACAACTATGCTGGTGGGGTTCTTGCTGCCCAGACCTTGGTTAAGACAGGCGCCCAGTCTATCATCATGATTACAGGGAATGACAATTCCAATTCGCCAACTGGACTGCGCCACGCTGGTTTTGCTTCTGTACTCCCCAAAGCTCCTATTATCAATGTTTCCAGTGACTTTTCTCCTGTCAGAAAAGAAATGGAAATCAAGAATATCTTGACTCGACAAAAGCCAGATGCCATCTTTGCTTCGGATGACTTAACAGCTATTCTGGTCATTAAAATTGCTCAAGAACTGGGCATTTCTGTCCCTGAAGAGCTCAAAGTCATCGGCTATGATGGGACTTACTTTATCGAGAATTACTACCCTCAACTGGCTACTATTAAGCAACCTTTGGAAGAGATTGCCTGCCTTACCATTGACCTCCTCTTGCAAAAAATCGAAGGCAAGAAAGTCGCAACAACAGGTTACTTTTTACCAGTTACTCTTTTACCAGGAAAAAGTATT
>NZ_JBBJZX010000023.1:0-25024 GCF_038148935.1 Streptococcus pseudopneumoniae
AGGAAAGGAGTTTACTTCATGTATCTACCAATTTTCTATTCATGGTATATTAAATTATTTTTTAAATAAAATTTAATTTAGTTGTACATTTTCGAATTATTTTTCGAATAAATAAGTGAGACGAAAAGGAAGGAGACTACGCGATGTATTTACCAATCTTATTGCCATGGTTTATCAAATGGTATTTAAAATAAATGAAATTTACCTGTTCATTTTAAATCACTTCTCAAATAGATAAGTGAGACGAAAAGGAATTCAGTAATTTATCTATTCTGGTTTTTAAAATGGTTTAAGAGCCAGAAATCGTAAACTAAAAAATAGAAATAAAGGAGAAAAAAGATGACAAATTTTGACAAAATGGAACAGAACTTTGTAGCTCTTACAGAAGAAGAGTTGATGAATGTAGATGGGGGAATTGCACCACTAGTAGTTGCGTTTGGAGTAGCTGCGTTTAAAGGTTTTTCTGTAACAGGAGGGGCTATTATACTGGGAGCAGGTCTTTATCAAGTTGGTAAAAATCTGAAATAAGACTTTGAGTAAGTTTTATGAATAGAATATTAAAAAGAATATATATAGGATCTGCTTTAATATCTTACAGCATATTATTAATTTATTCTCTACTTAATTTAGAGAAGGTATCGTTGGGGATCTGTATTTTGTTAGTAGCATTGACATACTATATTAATAAAAAAGAAATATTTAAAGCAAAAGTGAATAAGAGCAAGGAGAACTTAAAATGAATATTTTAGTAAATGATAATCAGTTTACAGCAATGACAGAAAAAGAACTAGCAACAGTTGATGGAGGAGTACTTCCTGCAGCGGTAGTAGCAGTTCCAGTAGGAATCAAGGTTGCAGGGTATGTTGTCGGTGGTTTATCCGCTGTAGGGCTAGCTGCATGGGGTTACTTCAGATAAGATAAAACACTGTGAAGAAATCAATGAATTTTTCAAGCGAATTTGCGGCTATTATTATATCAGCTTCAGGGATGGTAGGTTTATTAGTGGGACTCACTATTGGCTTAGCTAGTATTATTTAAAGAGGGGTATAACATGCAAAATTTGAATCAATTTGAAATCGTAGAGCAAAGTGAATAAGTTGAAGTAGGTTTATTGATTGTTATCGAAGGATTATTACTTCCTGCTGGTGGAGCAGCTTTAGGGTATTATGCGAATAGACCATAATCTGATTATAGTCAGAGAGGCATTTCTATGTTTTTAAAAAAATTCGTTAAATCAGTATTGAAAGTTTTGCCTGAAATCATGGTATTACTTAGTTCAATGTCTTATATCATCATCAGATTAGTAGCTGACATAAATAAAGTATCTTTACCTACTTGGTTTGATAATTTTAATATACCCACGGTTGCATTATTTATGATGGTCTTCATTCTTTTATACAGAAGTAAAGAAAAAAAGAATAGATAGATTTGAAGCGGTAGACGCTCTATAGGGAATAGGTGTCTTATAGTAACGAATTAAAAAAGGAGTAACTATGAATCGTAATTTAGAACGGTGTTATCTATTCTGACTAGGAATAGATCATACCAAAGGTGGCTTAGAAATAGCAGGGACATTAGAAATTAAAGTAATAAATAGGATGTCACAAATGTTACTATCAATGATTTATTTGTTCCAAGCTTGCCTAGGGTGTCAGTAAAAAATCAATTTCCTTTCATACCATATTTTTAATAGGTAGGACGTTTGTTCTACCTATTTTTTGCCAAAAAGTGCAGTTAAGGTGTTTATTTATATAGTTTGGAGTTTAATATGAAATTCGTTAAATCAATACTGAAAGTTTGGCCTGAAATTATGGTATTACTTAGTTCAATGTCTTATATCATCATCAGATTAGTAGCTGATATAAATAAAGTATCTTTACCTACTTGGCTTGATAGTTTCAATATACCAATGATTGCATTATTTATGATGGTCTTCATTCTTTTATATAGAAGTAAAGAAAAAAAGAATGGATAAATTTGAGGTAGTAGACAATCTATGGGTAAATAGGAGTCTTATAGTAACGAATCAAAAAAAGGAGTAACTATGAATCGTAATTTAGAACGGTGTTATCTATTCTGACCATGAATAGATCATACCAGAGGCGGCTTAGAAATAGCAGGGACATTAAAAATTGAAGTAACTTTAAATAGGATGTCGTACAGGTTACTATCAATGATTTATTTGTTCCAAGCTTGCCTAGGGTGTCAGAAAAAAATCATTTTCCTTTCAATAGCATATTTTTAGTAGGTAGGACGTTTGTTCTGCCTATTTTCTTTATCCTAAAAGTGCAGTTGGGAGGGAGATAGGAGCATTTGGGAAGGAAGTCCAGTTTTTATTTGGGAATTGGGGTAAGATAGGTGTTATCAGATGAGTTTAGAAAAAGGAGATGAATATGAAATTTGGGAAACGTCACTATCGTCCGCAGGTGGATCAGATGGACTGCGGTGTAGCTTCATTAGCCATGGTTTTTGGCTACTATGGTAGCTATTATTCTTTGGCTCACTTGCGAGAATTGGCCAAGACAACCATGGATGGGACAACGGCTTTGGGCTTGGTCAAGGTGGCAGAGGAGATTGGCTTTGAGACGCGAGCAATTAAGGCGGATATGACGCTCTTTGACTTGCCAGATTTGACCTTTCCTTTTGTTGCCCATGTACTTAAGGACGGGAAATTGCTCCACTACTATGTGGTGACTGGGCAGGATAAGGAAAGCATTCATATTGCCGACCCAGATCCTGGGGTGAAATTGACCAAACTGCCACGTGAGCGTTTTGCGGAAGAATGGACAGGAGTGACTCTGTTTATGGCGCCTAGTCCAGACTACAAGCCTCATAAGGATCAAAAGAATGGTTTGCTCTCTTTTATCCCTATATTAGTGAAGCAGCGTGGCTTGATTGCCAATATCGTTTTGGCAACACTCTTGATCACCTTGATTAACATTGTGGGTTCTTATTATCTGCAGTCTATCATTGATACCTATGTGCCAGATCAGATGCGTTCGACACTGGGGATTATTTCTATTGGGCTGGTTATCGTTTATATTCTTCAGCAGATTTTGTCCTACGCTCAGGAGTATCTCTTACTTGTTTTGGGGCAACGCTTGTCGATTGATGTGATTTTGTCCTATATCAAGCATGTTTTTCACCTACCTATGTCCTTCTTTGCGACACGCAGGACAGGGGAAATTGTGTCTCGTTTCACGGATGCTAACAGTATCATTGATGCGCTGGCTTCGACCATTCTTTCGATTTTCCTAGATGTGTCAACGGTTGTCATTATTTCTCTTGTTTTATTTTCACAAAATACCAATCTCTTTTTCATGACTTTATTGGCACTTCCTATCTATACAGTGATTATCTTTGCCTTTATGAAGCCGTTTGAAAAGATGAATCGGGATACCATGGAAGCCAATGCGGTTCTGTCTTCTTCTATCATTGAGGACATCAATGGTATTGAGACTATCAAGTCTTTGACCAGTGAAAGTCAACGTTACCAAAAGATTGACAAGGAATTTGTGGATTATCTGAAGAAATCCTTTACTTATAGTCGGGCAGAGAGTCAGCAAAAGGCTCTGAAAAAAGTTGCCCATCTCTTGCTCAATGTCGGCATTCTCTGGATGGGGGCTGTTCTGGTCATGGATGGCAAGATGAGTTTGGGGCAGTTGATTACCTATAATACCTTGCTGGTTTACTTTACCAATCCTTTGGAGAATATCATCAACCTGCAAACTAAGCTTCAGACAGCGCAGGTTGCCAATAACCGTCTGAATGAGGTTTATCTGGTAGCTTCTGAGTTTGAGGAGAAGAAAACAGTTGAGGATCTGAGCTTGATGAAGGGAGATATGACCTTCAAGCAGGTTTCCTACAAGTATGGCTATGGTCGAGATGTCTTGTCAGACATCAATTTGACCATTCCCCAAGGTTCTAAAGTGGCTTTTGTGGGAATTTCAGGGTCAGGTAAGACGACCTTGGCCAAGATGATGGTTAATTTTTACGACCCAAGTCAGGGAGAGATTAGTCTGGGTGGTGTCAATCTCAATCAGATTGATAAAAAGGCTCTGCGCCAGTATATTAACTATCTGCCTCAACAGCCCTATGTCTTTAACGGAACGATTTTGGAGAATCTTCTCCTTGGAGCCAAGGAAGGGACGACTCAAGAGGATATCTTACGGGCGGTCGAGTTGGCAGAGATTCGGGAGGACATTGAGCGCATGCCACTGAATTACCAGACAGAATTGACTTCGGATGGGGCAGGAATCTCAGGTGGTCAACGTCAGAGAATTGCTCTGGCGCGTGCTCTCTTGACAGATGCGCCGGTCTTGATTTTGGATGAGGCGACCAGCAGTTTGGATATTTTGACAGAGAAGCGAATTGTCGATAATCTCATGGCTTTAGACAAGACCTTGATTTTCATCGCTCACCGCTTAACCATTGCTGAGCGGACAGAGAAGGTTGTTGTCTTGGATCAGGGCAAGATTGTTGAAGAAGGAAAGCATGCTGATTTGCTTGCACAGGGTGGCTTTTATGCCCATTTGGTCAATAGTTAGAAAGAGGAGAGGATGAAACCAGAATTTTTAGAAAGTGCGGAGTTTTATAATCGTCGTTACCATAATTTTTCCAGTCGGGTGATTGTGCCCATGTCGCTTCTGCTCGTGTTTTTGCTTGGCTTTGCAACATTTGCAGAGAAGGAGATGAGTGTGTCTACTAGAGCTACTGTCGAGCCTAGTCGTATCCTTGCAAATATCCAGTCAACTAGCAACAATCGTATTCTTGTCAATCATTTGGAAGAAAATAAGCTGGTTAAAAAGGGGGAGCTTCTGGTTCAATATCAGGAAGGGGCAGAGGGTGCCCAAGCGGAGGCCTATGCTAGTCAGTTGGACATGCTTAAGGATCAAAAAAAGCAATTGGAGTATTTGCAAAAGAGCCTGCAAGAAGGGGAGAACCACTTTCCAGAGGAGGATAAATTTGGCTACCAAGCCACCTTTCGCGACTACATCAGTCAAGCAGGCAGTCTTAGGGCTAGTACATCGCAACAAAATGAGACCATCGCGTCCCAGAATGCAGCAGCTAGTCAGACTCAAGCCGAAATCGGGAACCTCATCAGCCAAACAGAGGCTAAAATTCGCGATTACCAGACAGCTAAGTCAGCTATTGAAACAGGTGCTTCCTTGGCCAGTCAGAATCTAGCCTACTCTCTCTACCAGTCCTATAAGTCTCAGGGCGAGGAAAATCCCCAAGCAAAATCTCAGGCTGTTGCGCAGGTAGAAGCGCAGCTTTCTCAGTTAGAATCTAGTCTTGCTACTTACCGTGTCCAGTATGCAGGTTCAGGTACCCAGCAAGCCTATGCGTCAGGCTTAAGCAGTCAATTGGAGTCCCTTAAATCCCAACACTTAGCAAAGGTTGGTCAGGAATTGACCCTTCTAGACCAGAAAATCTTGGAAGCAGAGTCAGGTAAGAAGGTACAGGGAAATCTTTTAGACAAGGAGAAAATTACGGCGAGTGAGGATGGGGTGCTTCATCTTAATCCTGAGACCAGTGATTCTACCATGGTAGCAGAAGGTGCCCTACTAGCCCAACTCTATCCGTCCTTGGAAAAAGAAGGGAAAGCCAAACTAACAGCTTATCTCAGTTCAAAGGATGTAGCAAGGATCAAGGTCGGTGATTCTGTTCGCTATACTACGACTCATGATGCCAAGAATCAAATTTTCCTAGATTCTACTATTACAAGTATGGATGCGACAGCTACTAAGACTGAGAAAGGGAATTTCTTTAAAATCGAGGCGGAGACTAATCTGACTTCCGAGCAGGCTGAAAAACTTCGGTACGGGGTGGAAGGTCGTCTGCAGATGATTACGGGCAAGAAAAGTTACCTACGTTATTATTTGGATCAATTTTTGAACAAAGAGTAATGTTCGTGTTTTTAGAGTTAAATGATTTTAAAACTGTGAGAAATCTTTTTCTTGCGGTTTTTTCTTTATGATTTTTGAGGTTAGTACGTCATTTATTCGGTTAAATTCTTGTAATTTTAGGTTTTTTATGGTAGAATGTGCTCAAGTAATACGAAAGGCGAACTTTAAAATGTCAAAACAATTGATCTATTCGGGAAAAGCTAAAGATATCTATACAACTGAGGATGAAAATCTTATTATTTCAACTTACAAGGACCAGGCGACTGCTTTCAATGGTGTTAAGAAGGAGCAGATTGCAGGTAAGGGAGTCTTGAATAATCAGATTTCATCTTTTATTTTTGAGAAATTAGATGCGGCTGGTGTGGCGACTCACTTTGTGGAGAAACTTTCAGACACGGAACAACTCAATAAAAAGGTGGAAATCATTCCTTTGGAAGTCGTGCTCCGCAACTATACTGCTGGCTCCTTTTCAAAACGTTTTGGTGTGGATGAGGGAATCGCCTTGGAGACTCCGATTGTCGAATTTTACTACAAAAATGATGATTTGGATGATCCATTTATCAATGATGAGCATGTGAAATTCCTACAGATTGCGGATGACCAGCAGATTGCCTACTTGAAGGAAGAAACGCGTCGTATAAATGAACTATTGAAAGTCTGGTTTGCTGAGATTGGCCTCAAGTTGATTGACTTTAAGCTAGAGTTCGGTTTTGACAAGGATGGTAAGATTATCTTAGCAGATGAATTTTCACCAGATAACTGCCGTTTGTGGGATGCGGATGGCAACCACATGGATAAGGATGTTTTCCGTAGGGGATTGGGAGAACTGACAGACGTTTATGAGATTGTTTGGGAAAAGTTGCAGGGTTTGAAATAACAACCTCAAGGTCGTTGGAACATTGTAAAAGCTGAAATAAAGGAATAAGGATTGATGGATAAACGTATTTTTGTTGAAAAAAAGGCTGATTTTCAGGTCAAGTCAGAGAGTTTGGTGAGAGAACTCCAGCATAACTTGGGGCTTTCAACTTTGAAAAGTATTCGCATCGTGCAAGTTTATGATGTATTTGACTTGGCAGAGGACCTGTTTGCACCTGCAGAGAAACACATTTTTTCTGAGCAGGTGACAGACCATATTTTGGATGAAGCGGCAGTGCAGGCGGATCTTGCCAACTATGCTTTCTTTGCCATTGAAAGTCTACCTGGGCAGTTTGACCAGCGTGCGGCTTCTTCGCAAGAAGCCTTGCTTTTACTAGGAAGTTCGAGTGATGTAATGGTTAATACAGCACAATTGTACTTGGTGAATAAAGATATTGACGCGACTGAGTTGGAAGCGGTCAAGAACTATCTGCTCAATCCAGTTGATTCTCGTTTCAAGGACATCACGACAGGGATTGCCAAGCAGGAATTTTCAGAGTCAGACAAGACCATTCCTAAATTGACTTTCTTTGAAAACTATACAGCAGAAGACTTTGCTCGCTACAAGGCCGAGCAAGGGATGGCTATGGAAGTGGATGATTTGCTCTTTATTCAAGACTATTTCAAGTCAATCGGGCGCGTGCCAACTGAGACGGAACTCAAGGTTTTGGATACTTACTGGTCTGACCACTGCCGTCACACGACTTTTGAGACAGAGTTAAAGAATATCGACTTCTCAGCTTCTAAATTCCAAAAGCAATTGCAGTCAACCTATGACAAGTATATTGCCATGCGTGAGGAGTTGGGGCGTTCTGAAAAACCTCAAACCTTGATGGATATGGCGACTATTTTTGGTCGTTATGAGCGTGCTAATGGACGTTTGGATGATATGGAAGTGTCAGATGAAATCAATGCTTGCTCTGTCGAAATTGAAGTGGATGTTGATGGTGTGAAAGAACCATGGCTCCTCATGTTTAAAAATGAAACTCACAACCACCCAACGGAAATTGAGCCATTTGGTGGGGCGGCTACTTGTATCGGTGGGGCCATTCGTGATCCATTGTCAGGTCGTTCCTACGTTTATCAAGCCATGCGTATTTCAGGTGCGGGTGATATTACAGCACCGATTTCAGAAACGCGTGCTGGGAAATTGCCACAACAGGTCATTTCTAAAACAGCTGCCCATGGTTATTCTTCATATGGTAACCAGATTGGGCTTGCAACAACCTACGTTCGTGAATACTTCCACCCAGGTTTCGTTGCTAAGCGTATGGAGTTAGGTGCAGTTGTCGGTGCGGCTCCAAAGGGCAATGTTGTCCGTGAAAAACCGGAAGCGGGTGATGTCATTATCCTCCTTGGAGGTAAGACTGGACGTGATGGTGTCGGTGGTGCGACAGGTTCTTCTAAGGTTCAAACGGTTGAGTCTGTGGAAACTGCTGGAGCTGAAGTTCAAAAAGGGAATGCTATCGAAGAACGCAAGATTCAGCGCCTCTTCCGTAATGGTGATGTCACTCGTCTCATCAAGAAATCCAACGACTTTGGTGCTGGTGGTGTCTGTGTAGCCATCGGTGAATTGGCAGACGGTCTTGAAATTGACCTCAACAAGGTGCCTCTTAAATACCAAGGCTTGAACGGTACAGAAATTGCCATCTCTGAATCTCAAGAACGGATGGCAGTCGTGGTTCGTCCTGAGGATGTAGATGCCTTCGTTGCAGAATGTAATAAAGAAAATATTGACGCTGTTGTGGTGGCGACAGTGACGGAAAAATCAAATCTAGTTATGCACTGGAATGGCGAAACGATTGTAGACTTGGAACGCCGTTTCCTTGACACCAATGGTGTACGAGTGGTTGTCGATGCCAAGGTTGTAGACAAGGACGTCAAGCTCCCAGAAGAGCGTACAACAAGCGCTGACACACTGGAAGCAGATACCCTTGCGGTTCTATCTGACCTCAACCATGCGAGTCAAAAAGGCTTGCAGACCATCTTTGATTGCTCTGTTGGACGCTCTACGGTTAATCACCCACTTGGTGGTCGCTATCAACTCACACCAACTGAGGCATCTGTACAGAAATTACCAGTTCAACACGGTGTGACTCATACTGCGTCAGTCATGGCTCAAGGATTCAACCCATATGTAGCTGAATGGTCTCCATACCACGGTGCTGCTTATGCGGTTATTGAAGCAACTGCTCGTTTGGTGGCTGCTGGTGCAAACTGGTCTAAGGCTCGCTTCTCTTACCAAGAGTACTTCGAGCGCATGGATAAACAAGCTGAGCGTTTTGGTCAGCCAGTAGCAGCTCTTCTAGGCTCTATCGAAGCACAAATTCAACTTGGTTTGCCATCTATCGGTGGTAAGGACTCCATGTCTGGTACCTTTGAAGAATTGACCGTTCCGCCAACCTTGGTAGCCTTTGGGGTGACGACGGCAGATAGCCGTAAGGTCCTCTCTCCAGAGTTCAAAACTGCGGGTGAAAATATCTATTACATCCCAGGTCAAGCCCTCTCTGCAGAAATTGATTTTGACTTGATTAAGTCTAACTTTGCTCAGTTTGAAGCCCTTCAAAAGGCTCACAAAGTAACAGCGGCTTCAGCCGTTAAATACGGTGGTGTGCTTGAAAGTTTGGCCCTTGCTACCTTTGGAAATCATATCGGTGCAGAGGTAACCTTGCCTGAACTAGAAACGGCTTTGACAGCTCAATTGGGCGGATTTGTCTTCACATCTCCTGAAGAAATCGTTGGATTGGAGAAGATTGGACAAACAAAAGCAGACTTTACACTCCTTGTCAACGGTGTGAAGCTAGATGGACACAAGCTTGACAGTGCCTTCCAAGGAAAACTGGAAGAAGTTTACCCAACAGAATTTGCCCAAGCCAAAGAACTAGCAGAAGTTCCAGATGTCGCTACTAACACAGTCATCCAAGCCAAAGAAAAGGTTGAAAAACCTGTGGTTTACATCCCAGTCTTTCCAGGAACCAACTCAGAATATGATTCAGCCAAGGCCTTTGAAAAAGAAGGTGCAGAGGTTAACTTGGTGCCATTCGTGACACTTAATGAAGAAGCCATTGTCAATTCAGTCGAAACCATGGTTGACAACATCGGCAAGGCTAACATTCTCTTCTTTGCAGGTGGATTCTCAGCTGCGGATGAGCCAGATGGTTCAGCCAAGTTTATCGTCAACATCCTGCTCAATGAAAAAGTCCGTGTGGCTATTGATAGCTTTATCGTCCGTGGTGGCTTGATTATCGGTATCTGTAATGGATTCCAGGCCTTGGTCAAATCAGGTCTTCTTCCATACGGAAATTTCGAGGATGCTAATAGTACTAGTCCAACCCTCTTCTACAATGATGCCAATCAACACGTGGCCAAGATGGTGGAAACCCGTATTGCCAATACCAACTCACCATGGTTAGCTGGTGTGCAAGTAGGCGATATCCACGCTATTCCTGTTTCGCATGGTGAAGGGAAGTTTGTCGTGACAGCTGAGGAATTCGCTGAGCTCCGTGACAATGGACAAATTTTCAGCCAATATGTTGACTTTGACGGCAAACCAAGTATGGATTCTAAGTACAATCCGAATGGTTCTGTCCATGCCATCGAAGGAATTACCAGCAAGAACGGCCAAATCATTGGTAAGATGGGCCACTCAGAACGTTATGAGGAAGGTCTTTTCCAAAATATCCCAGGAAATAAAGACCAGCACCTGTTCGCGTCAGCGGTTAAATATTTCACTAGAAAATAAGACTTGCAGATTTTCTAATAGATAGTATCAGTAATGTAAAAGTCATGTAGATTTAGCTCTTGGTGCTACACAAATAAAAATTAGGTATATAAAATGACATACGAAGTAAAATCTCTTAATGAAGAATGTGGTGTTTTCGGTATCTGGGGACATCCAGATGCTGCTAAATTGACCTATTTTGGTCTCCACAGTCTTCAACACCGTGGTCAGGAGGGGGCAGGAATCCTCTCCAATGATCAGGGGCAATTGAAGCGCCATCGTGACATGGGGCTTTTATCAGAAGTCTTCAGAAATCCTGCTAATTTGGATAAATTGACGGGGACTGGTGCGATTGGGCATGTGCGTTATGCGACTGCTGGCGAAGCTTCTGTAGATAACATCCAGCCCTTCCTCTTCCGGTTTCACGATATGCAGTTTGGCTTGGCTCATAATGGGAATCTGACCAATGCGGCCTCTCTCAAGAAAGAATTGGAAGATAGAGGAGCGATTTTCAGTGCGACTTCGGACTCGGAAATCTTAGCTCACCTCATTCGTCGCAGCCACAATCCTAGTCTGATGGGCAAAATCAAGGAGGCGCTCAGTCTAGTTAAAGGTGGTTTTGCCTATATCTTGCTGTTTGAAGACAAGTTGATTGCGGCTCTTGATCCCAATGGTTTCCGTCCGCTTTCTATCGGGAAAATGGCCAACGGAGCGGTGGTTGTTTCCTCTGAAACTTGTGCTTTTGAGGTCATTGGTGCTGAATGGATTCGTGATTTGAAGCCAGGTGAGATTGTGATTATTGATGACAAGGGTATCCAGTATGACAACTATACAGATGATACTCAGTTGGCGATTTGTTCTATGGAGTATATCTATTTTGCCCGCCCTGATTCTAATATCCACGGTGTCAATGTCCATACGGCTCGCAAACGTATGGGTGCTCAATTGGCGCGTGAATTCAAGCATGAGGCGGATATCGTGGTCGGTGTGCCCAATTCTTCCCTCAGCGCGGCTATGGGATTTGCGGAAGAGTCCGGGCTACCAAATGAAATGGGCCTCATCAAGAACCAATACACCCAACGTACCTTTATCCAACCGACTCAAGAATTGCGGGAGCAAGGAGTGCGGATGAAACTCTCTGCTGTTTCTGGTGTTGTAAAAGGCAAGCGTGTGGTTATGATTGATGACTCTATTGTACGTGGAACAACCTCTCGTCGTATCGTTCAGCTTTTGAAAGAAGCGGGTGCAACTGAGGTTCACGTTGCTATTGGTAGTCCAGCGCTAGCTTATCCATGCTTCTACGGGATTGATATCCAGACCCGTCAGGAGCTAATTGCGGCCAATCATACGGTCGAAGAAACGCGCCAAATCATTGGTGCGGACAGTCTGACTTATCTTTCTGTTGAGGGATTGATTGATTCGATTGGTATTGAAACAGATGCTCCAAATGGTGGTCTCTGTGTCGCTTACTTTGACGGTGACTACCCAACACCTCTCTACGATTATGAGGAAGACTATCGTCGAAGTTTGGAAGAAAAGACTAGTTTTTACAAGTGAGTTACTGAAGATTCTCCATTAAAGAAAAGGAAAAATAAAATGGCAAATAAAAATGCTTATGCTCCACGTCTTACTACTGACTAAAAGCTAAAGCATTTGTCAGTAGACGCTTTGTCCTATAGGATCAAAGCTAGAGCTCTGACTAGCATTTTTAGATAAAATAATTGTTTATCTAGAAATACGTCGCAATCTTTCCCAAAAAAAGAAAAGGAATATAAAAATGGCAAATAAAAATGCGTACGCTCAATCTGGTGTGGATGTTGAAGCGGGTTATGAAGTTGTTGAACGGATTAAAAAGCACGTGGCTCGTACGGAGCGTGCAGGTGTCATGGGAGCTCTGGGTGGCTTTGGTGGTATGTTTGACCTTTCAAAGACTGGGGTTAAAGAACCCGTCTTGATTTCAGGAACTGATGGTGTCGGAACCAAGCTCATGCTGGCTATCAAGTACGACAAGCACGATACCATTGGTCAGGACTGTGTGGCCATGTGTGTCAATGATATCATCGCTGCGGGTGCGGAGCCCCTCTATTTCCTCGACTATGTGGCGACAGGCAAGAATGAACCAGCTAAGCTAGAGCAAGTCGTTGCTGGTGTGGCAGAAGGTTGTGTGCAGGCAGGCGCTGCCCTCATTGGTGGGGAAACGGCTGAAATGCCTGGCATGTACGGCGAAGATGACTATGACTTGGCTGGTTTTGCGGTCGGTGTGGCTGAAAAATCTCAAATCATTGACGGTTCAAAGGTGGCAGAAGGAGATGTTCTTCTCGGACTTGCTTCAAGTGGGATTCATTCCAATGGTTACTCTCTCGTCCGTCGTGTCTTTGCGGATTACACAGGTGAGGAAATCTTGCCAGAATTGGAAGGCAAGAAACTCAAGGAAGTACTTCTTGAGCCGACTCGTATCTATGTCAAGGCTGTCTTACCACTCATCAAGGAAGAGTTGGTCAACGGTATTGCCCACATCACTGGTGGTGGCTTTATCGAAAATGTCCCTCGTATGTTTGCAGCTGATTTGGCTGCTGAGATTGAGGAAGACAAGGTTCCAGTTTTACCGATTTTCAAAGCCCTTGAAAAATACGGTCAGATCAAACATGAAGAAATGTTTGAAATCTTCAATATGGGTGTGGGACTTATGTTTGCAGTTAGCCCTGAAAATGTAAGTCGTGTCAAGGAATTGTTGGATGAACCAGTCTATGAAATTGGTCGTATCGTCAAGAAAGAAAACGAAAGTGTCATCATCAAATGAAAAAAATAGCGGTTTTTGCCTCTGGTAATGGCTCAAATTTTCAGGTGATAGCGGAACAATTTCCAGTAGAGTTTGTCTTTTCAGACCATCGTGACGCCTATGTACTCGAACGTGCAGACAAGCTCGGCGTTCTGTCCTATGCTTTTGAACTCAAGGAGTTTGAGAGCAAGGTAGACTACGAAGCGGCCCTTGTCGAACTCTTGGAAGAACACCAGATTGACTTGGTTTGTCTAGCAGGCTACATGAAAATCGTTGGGCCAAACTTATTGGCTGCTTATGAAGGTCGGATTATCAACATTCATCCAGCCTACCTGCCAGAATTTCCAGGAGCTCATGGGATTGAGGATGCTTGGAATGCTGACGTTGCTGAGAGCGGCGTGACCATTCATTGGGTGGATTATGGTGTTGATACAGGAAAGGTCATCAAACAAGTCCGTGTACCACGGCTAGCTGATGATACCATTGACAGTTTTGAAGAACGTATTCATGAAGCGGAGTACAAGCTCTATCCAGAAGTAGTGAAGGCTCTATTTACAGATTGACTTTTTGATGATTCATATGATATCTTTGATTTTAAATTGGAGTCAGTGATTGTCGAAGACGACTTCAAACGGAGGTATTTGTAATGTTAGAATCTAAAAAAACAACTCGATATGTATTTTATGTCTATCTGATGTTATTAACTTGGGGAATCTTATTTAAGTTTGAAACTAATCCTGAATTTATAGCATTTTTCTTAGCTCCAAGGTACATCAATTGGATTCCATTTTCAGAACCACTAATAGTAGATGGAAAAATTGTTTTTGCTGAAATGTTATTTAATCTGATTTCCTTTATTCCATTAGGTGTTTGTTTCCCTCTGATAAAAACTAATTTATCTAGTTTAAGAATAGTCGGGACAGGTTTCTTGATTAGTTTATTGTTTGAGTGCTTACAGTATATTTTAGCAATAGGTATAACAGATATAACGGATTTGATTTTAAATACGCTAGGTGTCTGTGTAGGCTTGCTGATTTACCAAATTTTTATAAGAGTATTCAAATCACAGATTAGAAAATGGGTCAATATCTTAGGTATGCTTAGCCTTGGTTTTGCTTATCTTGTTTTACTGTTACTGCATTTAATTGGTGTTTAACTAATGATTAAAAAGGAGAATATAATGACTAAACGCGCTTTAATCAGCGTCTCAGACAAAGCGGGCATTGTTGAATTTGCCCAAGAACTTAAAAAACTTGGTTGGGAGATTATCTCGACAGGTGGGACAAAAGTTGCCCTTGACAATGCTGGGGTGGAGACCATTGCGATCGATGATGTGACTGGTTTTCCAGAAATGATGGATGGACGTGTTAAGACCCTTCATCCAAATATCCACGGGGGTCTTCTTGCTCGTCGTGACTTGGATAGTCACCTAGAAGCGGCTAAGGACAATCAAATCGAGCTCATCAACCTTGTTGTGGTCAACCTTTACCCATTCAAGGAAACCATTCTCAAACCAGACGTGACTTACGCTGATGCTGTGGAGAATATCGATATTGGGGGTCCATCTATGCTTCGCTCAGCAGCTAAAAACCATGCTAGTGTAATAGTTGTGGTAGACCCTGCTGACTATACAGTGGTTTTGGACGAATTGGCAGCAAACGGCGAAACCTCTTACGAAACGCGTCAACGTCTGGCAGCCAAGGTTTTCCGTCACACAGCGGCTTATGACGCCTTGATTGCAGAGTATTTCACAGCTCAAGTGGGCGAAAGCAAACCTGAAAAGCTTACTTTGACCTATGACCTCAAACAAGCTATGCGATATGGGGAAAATCCTCAACAGGATGCAGATTTCTACCAAAAAGCCTTGCCGACTGACTACTCGATTGCATCTGCTAAACAGCTTAACGGTAAGGAATTGTCATTCAACAATATCCGTGATGCGGATGCTGCCATTCGTATCATCCGTGACTTCAAAGATCGTCCAACCGTTGTGGCTCTCAAACACATGAATCCATGCGGTATCGGTCAGGCTGATGACATCGAGACTGCTTGGGATTACGCTTATGAGTCTGACCCAGTGTCTATCTTTGGTGGAATTGTTGTTCTCAATCGTGAGGTGGATGCTGCGACAGCTGAGAAGATGC
Source organism: Streptococcus pseudopneumoniae (assembly GCF_038148935.1). Taxonomy (GTDB): domain Bacteria; phylum Bacillota; class Bacilli; order Lactobacillales; family Streptococcaceae; genus Streptococcus; species Streptococcus pseudopneumoniae_U. The sequence goes on from NZ_JBBJZX010000023.1 coordinate 15,469, forward strand.
ACGGCGTTTTCCTTGAAATCATCATCGCACCAAGCTATACGGATGAGGCGCTAGCTATTTTGACCAATAAAAAGAAAAACCTGCGCATCCTTGCCTTACCATTTGATGCTCAAGATGCCAGCGAAGTGGAAGCAGAATACACAGGTGTAGTTGGTGGTCTCCTTGTGCAAAATCAAGACGTAGTGAAAGAAAGCCCAGCTGATTGGCAAGTGGTGACCAAACGTCAGCCAACTGAGACAGAAGCGACAGCTCTTGAGTTTGCTTGGAAGGCTATCAAGTATGTCAAATCAAACGGAATCATTGTAACCAATGACCACATGACACTGGGTGTTGGTCCAGGTCAAACTAATCGTGTGGCCTCTGTTCGTATTGCCGTTGACCAAGCCAAAGACCGCCTTGACGGCGCTGTGCTTGCTTCGGATGCCTTCTTCCCATTTGCGGATAATGTGGAAGAAATCGCCAAAGCAGGGATCAAGGCCATCATCCAGCCCGGTGGCTCAGTCCGTGACCAAGAGTCTATCGAAGCTGCGGATAAATATGGCTTGACCATGGTCTTCACAGGCGTGAGACATTTTAGACATTAAGAACGTTAAAGGGAAGAAAACAGTTTCTTTCCTTTTTTGCGTAAAAATGCGGAGTGAAACAAGATTAAAACGAACGTTTATGGTATAATGTTATTAAATAATTCGCAAAAGAGGTTGTGAGATGAAGCTGTTAGTTGTAGGTTCAGGTGGTCGTGAACATGCGATTGCTAAGAAGTTACTTGAGTCAAAAGACGTTGAAAAAGTATTTGTAGCTCCTGGGAATGATGGGATGACTCTGGATGGTTTGGAGTTGGTAAATATCTCCATTTCCGAACATTCTAAATTGATTGAGTTTGCAAAAACCAACTATATTGCTTGGACCTTTATCGGGCCAGATGACGCCCTTGCGGCTGGTATCGTGGATGATTTCCATGCAGCGGGTCTCAAAGCCTTTGGTCCGACAAGATTGGCAGCGGAGCTGGAGTGGTCCAAGGATTTTGCCAAGGAAATCATGGTCAAATATGGCGTTCCGACAGCAGCCTATGGCACATTCTCGGATTTTGAGGAAGCCAAGGTCTATATCGAAAAACAGGGTGCGCCTATCGTGGTCAAGGCGGATGGCTTGGCGCTTGGGAAAGGTGTCGTCGTTGCGGAGACAGTCGAGCAAGCGGTCGAAGCAGCTCACGAGATGCTTTTGGACAATAAATTTGGTGACTCAGGTGCGCGTGTAGTTATTGAGGAATTCCTTGAAGGAGAGGAATTTTCACTCTTTGTCTTTGTCAATGGCGACAAGTTCTATATCATGCCGACAGCGCAAGACCACAAACGTGCCTATGATGGTGACAAAGGGCCTAACACGGGTGGTATGGGTGCCTATGCGCCAGTTCCACACTTGCCACAGAGTGTAGTTGACACAGCGGTTGAGACTATTGTCAAGCCAGTTCTTGAAGGGATGATCAAAGAAGGCCGTCCGTATCTTGGCATCCTCTACGCAGGGCTTATCCTGACAGCAGAAGGTCCTAAAGTCATCGAGTTCAATGCTCGCTTTGGAGATCCTGAAACACAGATTATCTTGCCTCGTTTGACATCTGACTTTGCACAAAATATTACAGATATTCTGGATAGCAAGGAGCCAAACATCACCTGGACGGATAAGGGTGTGACTCTGGGTGTGGTTGTCGCATCCAAGGGTTACCCGCTAGAATATGAAAAGGGTGTTGCATTGCCAGCAAAAACCAATGGCGGCATTATCACCTACTATGCAGGTGCTAAGTTTGCGGCAAATAGCAGAGCACTGCTATCAAACGGTGGACGTGTCTATATGCTCGTTAACACAGCAGATACCGTCAAAGAGGCTCAAGATACCATCTACCAAGAACTCGCCCAACAAAACACAGAAGGCCTCTTTTACCGAACAGATATCGGAAGCAAGGCAATTAGATAAAGGTATAAGAAAAAAGCGACGCAGTCGCCAAACACGATAATGGTCGCCGTGGTGAAAAGATCAGAACAATTTCTGTTCTGGTCGGGGGAAACTTTGAGACTTTAGGCTCAAAGTTTAGGAATGAAACCGAAGGTTTGCTTCCGTCCCCACCACCTAAGACCATTATCAAAAAAGAAGAAAAAAGGAAAAATTATGACTAAACCAGTAATTTCCATCATCATGGGCTCAAAATCCGACTGGGCAACCATGCAAAAAACTGCCGAAGTCCTAGACCGCTTTGGTTTAGCCTACGAAAAGAAAGTTGTCTCTGCCCACCGTACACCAGACCTCATGTTCCAACATGCCGAAGAAGCTCGTAGTCGTGGCATCAAGGTTATCATCGCAGGTGCTGGAGGTGCAGCCCATTTGCCAGGTATGGTCGCTGCTAAAACAACCCTTCCAGTCATTGGTGTGCCAGTCAAATCTCGTGCTCTTAGTGGAGTGGATTCACTCTATTCTATCGTTCAGATGCCGGGTGGGGTGCCTGTTGCGACAATGGCTATCGGTGAAGCTGGTGCGACAAATGCGGCTCTCTTCGCCCTCCGTCTTCTTTCAGTAGAGGATCAAGCTATCGCGACAGCTTTGGCAGATTTTGCAGAAGAACAAGGAAAAATCGCAGAGGAGTCTACCAATGAGCTCATCTAAAACAATCGGAATTATCGGTGGCGGTCAGCTGGGTCAGATGATGGCGATCTCAACTATCTATATGGGGCACAAGGTCATTGCGCTGGATCCTGCTGCGGATTGCCCAGCCTCTCGTGTGGCGGAAATCATTGTGGCGCCTTATAACGATGTGGATGCCCTTCGTCAGCTAGCTGAGCGTTGCGATGTCCTGACTTATGAATTTGAGAATGTAGATGCTGACGGTCTTGATGCTGTTATCAAGGATGGGCAACTCCCTCAAGGGACCGACCTGCTTCGCATCTCCCAAAACCGGATCTTTGAGAAAGACTTCCTCTCAAACAAGGCTCAAGTCACTGTAGCACCTTACAAGGTTGTGACTTCTAGCCAAGACTTGGCAGATATCGACCTGTCGAAAAACTATGTCCTCAAGACGGCAACAGGTGGTTATGATGGCCATGGACAAAAGGTCATTCGCTCGGCAGAAGACTTGGAAGAAGCCAATGCACTAGCCGATTCAGCAGACTGTGTTTTGGAAGAATTTGTCAATTTTGACCTTGAAATTTCTGTCATTGTATCAGGAAATGGCAAGGACGTGACGGTTTTCCCAGTTCAGGAAAATATCCACCGAAACAATATCCTTTCAAAAACCATTGTGCCTGCTCGCATTTCAGAAAGTCTAGCTGAAAAAGCCAAAGCCATGGCTCTACGAATCGCTGAACAACTTAACTTGTCTGGAACTCTTTGCGTGGAAATGTTTGCGACAGCTGATGACATTATCGTTAACGAAATTGCTCCACGCCCACATAACTCAGGGCACTACTCTATAGAAGCCTGCGACTTTTCTCAGTTTGATACCCATATCTTAGGCGTTCTCGGAGCGCCATTGCCAGACATCAAACTACATGCACCAGCAGTCATGCTAAATGTTCTCGGTCAACACGTAGAGGTTGCTGAAAAATATGTCACAGAAAATCCAAGCGCCCACCTCCACATGTATGGTAAAATAGAAGCGAAGCACAACCGTAAGATGGGACATGTCACTTTGTTTAGTGATGTGCCGGATAGTGTGGATGAGTTCTAGTCATAGCATCAAAACTGAATGTTAGTAATGAATAGGAGATAATATGAGAGGTACTATAAGCAAGATATCTTCGTACTATGGAATTATAACTTTTGATGAGAATCGAAAAAATGAGAATGAAGCTTATACTGTCAATAGGAGTGTGCCGTTCTTTTCAAGCGATATATCTCAATATGGTGTTGGTGATGAGGTTGATTTTTTAATTGATTATCCATCAAGTAGTGACAGCGAAAATACTCTGTTGGTACGAGGTCAGCCAGTACAGTTTGCTACCAATATAACTATAATTAATCATGGCAAAGCAGAACCGATTGACAACTCGTTAGATTTTTATCAGTTATTAAATTTGAAAATTACTCCATGTCCTGAGTTGCACGATGAAATTTCAGTGTTAGATTATTTGAAAAGAAATAATCTGAGGTATTCTACATTTAATGAAATATTGGTATTGTGTAATCTTATTGAGGAACAAATCACAATTACTAATCTTCAGGATATAATTAATTATGATAAAAAATTTAAAGAGTTTATTATGAAATGGGTGCTATTTGTTGAAGATAATATAAAGGCTAGAATTGAAAATAGAATTGCGGAACTGTGTATCTCAGAAGTTGATTTATTTGATAAGGCTATTTCCAGTGATAATAAAACTTTAAAAAAATTGCTTAAGAATTCTCTTAAAAGCTTGCGGAAAAATTACTTGTTGAGAGATAGTGGAGATATACGTCTTCCATATGAAGCGACAACTGATGAAATTCCAAAGCTAGAGTTTGCTCCTATAGATATGCTATTGGATCAATTTACAGTTGGAGATTTATTGGTATTTATTAAATTTATTAATGATGAATATAGTGCTTTTAAAGATGATGTCAATACTGATTGGGAAAAAACTAGTGATTTTCTTTCTGAATTAAAATTAGTTCGTAATATTTCTGCACATGGGAACTCTTTTTTATCAGCTATACTTGATGAAAAGAATAATCCGAATTATTTGTTAGAAGAAAACTCACATATTTTTGGAGTAGATCCTTTTTATATAGATTCTAGTAAAGAAACGAGTATCTTTCATTTAGTTCGTTCTCCGATTAAATTGATGTTAAAAAGTCACGTGAGTAATCCTCAACATATTGCGGTTTTTTGGACTCAGAAAATATTGAATAACCAAACTCTTCGTTCTTTTGTTTATTTTTATTTTATGGTCTGTTATTTAACCCAAGATAGCAGTTCAAAAGAAGAGTTTAAAAATGAATTGAGGGAAGTGTTTGGCGAGTATGATAAAAAAGTTAATTTTGATAATGTTATAATTGATGTGCACTTTCACCCAGATTTAGATGAAAAAAATAGAAAGAATTTATTGACTTCCTTAATTCCTCAAGCAATTAATATGTTTGATTATGTGAAAGAACATGATTATGAGTATAAGGGTTCAAGCGGGAATAGCATTTATGAAATTACTTATTTTAAGAAGAGTGTTCGAATTAATTTAAGTGATAATGCAAGCTGGCATTTACAAATGCTAGAAGATATTGCGAACAAACATCCAAATAATGATACAATGAAGTCCTCGATTTGGCCAGAGTGTAAAGAAATATGGGAAAACTTTGGAATTTTCTTTAAGGAAAATTCTAATGCAAAAGAAACTTTAATAAACATGTTGGATTCTAATTTAGAAGTTGAATTTGATGAAGGGATTGAGCAGTTATTTAAAATAGAAGATTTTAATAAGTTGAAGTTTCTATTTTTAGATATACTGAACACGTTTTCATAGGTATAGCAGTTTTTAATTTCAGAAAGGTAATAATATATTGAATTCGTTAAAAAGTTTTATATTTAGTATATTTAATTGGTTCTATCCGTTTGTTGCGTTTGCCTTAACAAATTGTGTTTTAGATTGTCTTTCATCGTATTATACAGGTTATAAGAATGCTTTAGGCGCTATATTATTGAGTATCTTATTGATAATTCCATATATTGTTTTTAGATTGTGCGAATACGTTGGAGTGAAGACTTATAAGAAATATTTTATTTTTGAAAATCTATGGTTGATTTTTTTCACACTTTTTAGTTTAATTTCCTCTTCATTTGAATATATAACTACTGTGTGGGGGATTGCTTTCATTGGAATTTCAATAGTTGACAAAATAATTGAAATCGAGACTGAATAGAATATTTTCGATTAATCAAATGAGATGCAAAAGTTCATACTTTTACAAAAGTTAATAATGTAGTTTTAAAAAATAACTTTAACAGTTAGAAAGGAACAAGGGTTCTCGTATTCACCAAAACTAAATACGGGCTCCGTACTTCCTAATTGTAAACAAACAAAGAAAGGAAAGGACACCAGATTTCAGCGTAACTGAACCCGGACGGAAAGCTCGGAATTTAGATACCCCTCCTAGGATGCTTGCATCCTAGGAGGGACCCTAAAATTCAGTCGCTTTCTGGTCGTCCTTGGTATCTTAAATCATGATCAACCGTTACTCTCGCCCTGAGATGGCGAATATTTGGAGTGAAGAGAATAAATACCGTGCTTGGCTTGAGGTGGAAATCTTGGCTGACGAGGCATGGGCTGAGTTGGGGGAAATCCCTAAGGAAGATGTGGCTTTGATCCGCGAGAAGGCGGATTTTGACATCGACCGTATTTTGGAGATTGAGCAGGAGACGCGCCACGATGTGGTGGCTTTCACACGTGCGGTTTCTGAGACTCTTGGTGAAGAGCGCAAGTGGGTTCACTATGGTTTGACTTCTACCGACGTGGTGGATACTGCCTACGGTTACCTCTACAAGCAGGCCAACGACATCATTCGTCGTGACCTTGAAAATTTCACCAACATCATCGCTGATAAGGCTAAGGAGCACAAGTTTACCATCATGATGGGTCGTACCCACGGTGTGCATGCTGAGCCGACAACTTTTGGTCTTAAATTAGCGACTTGGTACAGCGAAATGAAGCGCAATATCGAGCGTTTCGAGCATGCGGCTGCTGGTGTGGAAGCTGGTAAGATTTCTGGTGCGGTTGGTAACTTTGCCAACATCCCACCATTTGTAGAGCAATACGTCTGCGACAAGCTTGGCATCCGTGCTCAGGAAATCTCTACACAGGTCCTTCCTCGTGACCTTCACGCTGAGTACTTTGCAGTTCTTGCCAGCATCGCGACTTCGATCGAACGTATGGCGACTGAGATTCGTGGTCTACAAAAATCTGAGCAACGCGAAGTAGAAGAGTTCTTTGCTAAGGGACAAAAAGGGTCTTCAGCAATGCCTCACAAACGCAACCCAATCGGTTCTGAAAATATGACTGGGCTTGCGCGTGTTATCCGTGGCCACATGATTACAGCTTATGAAAACGTCGCTCTCTGGCACGAACGTGACATCTCTCACTCATCAGCTGAGCGAATCATCACACCTGATACGACCATCTTGATTGACTACATGCTCAACCGTTTCGGAAACATCGTTAAGAACTTGACAGTCTTCCCAGAAAACATGATCCGCAACATGAACTCAACTTTCGGTCTTATCTTTAGCCAACGGGCTATGTTGACCTTGATTGAAAAAGGGATGACCCGTGAGCAAGCCTATGACTTGGTACAACCAAAAACAGCCTATTCTTGGGACAATCAAGTAGACTTCAAACCATTGCTAGAAGCAGATCCAGAGGTGACATCACGCCTCACACAAGAAGAAATCGATGAGATTTTTAACCCTCTTTACTATACCAAACGGGTGGATGATATTTTTGAACGTCTTGGATTAGGATAATTAGAAAAAATCGAATTTCTATTACTCTATTTATAGGAGTAGCAGAACTTCGATTTTTCTTTTTTATTAAAGTGCTTTTGAAAAAAGTAACCAATATTTTATAATATGTTGAATATAGAATAGTATACTGTGACTTCTAAAATATTACTAGAAATTCCTTTAAATTTCCTAATCGATTTGTCCATATTCTATTTCAATCTACTATGTCATATAATAAGCATAGAAAAAGCCCAAGCGATTAGGCTCAGGCTTTCTTCTTAGTGATCACGGTCACATGAGATGAATTTAATCTTGTAATAATCAGATCGTTTGTAAGTTTCACTGTATCCTAAAACTTGACCAGTTGATTCGAGTTTGGTGATTTTAGTTTGTAGGACAGTAGGGAATTGTTCATCGACTCCGAGGACTGAAGCCGCATGTTCTGGAGTTGGAAAGACTATTTCGTTGATTTCTTCAAAGTGTTCATCATTCATGTGAATGTGGTAGTCTAACTTGAAACGGTTATAGATAGAGCTATAATATTCAAGATTTGGATAATTTGCGTTGATATATTGTTCTGGGATGTAGGATGTATGGTAGATATAAACGACACCGTTTGATTCGCGGATACGTTCAATCTTGTAGTAGAATTGATCGCCGCGTAGACCCAATTTTTCCAAGTAAACGAGCTTGTTTCCGCGTTCAATTGAAAGAACAGTTACCTTATCATCTTTAGCATTAAAGAGTTCAATATCCGAAAACTCTACAAGCTTGTGTTTGCGTGCACGTGAAACGAAGGTTCCTTTTCCTTGTTGGCGGACAATATAGCCATCTTTAGCAAGGTCGTTTAAGGCGCGGACAACTGTGATAGAACTGACATCGTACATTGAAATGAGCTCTGCTTCAGTGTAAAATTTATCTCCACTGCTAAACTGCCCAGAGATGATTTTATTTTTTAATTCGTCTTTTATGTATTGATATTTGGGAATTGCCATATTTTTACCTCTATTTTCCTTCTCCACAGAAAATTTTACCATAAAAGCGAAAAAAATAGTAGTCTTTTGAATAAAAAATTAGAAAAATAGTTTGAAAAATTAAGGTACATAAGCATTACTCATATTTTATAAATGTATTTTATGCAAAATTATTTTAGGCTCCCTATTCCGAATTTAAAGAGCGTTTGAAATGGGTCTGAAAATGTTTGAAACTAATTGAACGTGTGTATAATAGTAAAATTACAGTAAATATTCCGACAATTTCTATTGACAATTCAAACAGATTGGTTTATAATTGCTATAACAACAAATGAAAGCGTAAACTTTCGCGGTCAGAAGGTAGTTTTATGACACGATTTGAGATACGAGATGATTTCTATCTCGATGGAAAATCATTTAAGATTTTATCTGGCGCCATTCATTATTTTAGGGTTCCTCCAGAGGATTGGTATCATTCGCTCTATAATTTGAAGGCTCTTGGTTTTAATACGGTAGAGACTTATGTGGCTTGGAATTTACACGAGCCTCGTGAGGGTGAGTTTCACTTTGAAGGAGCTCTGGATTTGGAGCGATTTCTCCAGACAGCGCAAGATTTGGGTCTCTACGCTATCGTTCGTCCATCACCCTTTATCTGTGCGGAGTGGGAATTCGGTGGCTTACCAGCTTGGCTTTTAACCAAAGATATGAGGATTCGTTCATCAGATTCAGCCTATATTGAGGCTGTCGGTCGCTATTATGACCAGCTCTTGCCACGATTGGTTCCACATCTGTTGGACAAGGGTGGCAATATCCTCATGATGCAGGTTGAAAATGAGTATGGTTCTTATGGAGAAGATAAGGCTTATCTGAGAGCGATTCGACAGCTGATGGAAGAGCGTGGCGTAACCTGTCCCCTCTTTACATCAGATGGTCCTTGGAGAGCTACTTTGAAAGCGGGAACCTTAATTGAAGAGGACCTCTTTGTAACAGGAAACTTTGGTTCTAAGGCACTTTACAACTTTTCACAGATGCAGGAATTCTTTGATGAACATGGCAAGAAATGGCCGCTCATGTGTATGGAGTTCTGGGATGGCTGGTTCAATCGTTGGAAAGAACCGATTATCACACG
>NZ_JBBJZX010000024.1:0-24861 GCF_038148935.1 Streptococcus pseudopneumoniae
CGAAGGTTCTCGACCAAGCACGAGAAGCTCTAGCTCAAGCAGTTGCTTTCCTAGCCAATGAGAAAGAGTCTGACCACACAGAAGATGAGTTGATTGACAAACTCAAAGCTATTCTTGGTCAGTTAAGATAAGCGACATTTTGAAATGGAGTAGACTTACCATAGAAGCTAACACATGGCTGGATAGCGTTATCTTCTAGTACAAGTAGAAGTCTTTGATGGTAGAGTAAGATAAAGAAGAAACACGAAACAAGTGAGGTAGTTCATGAAACGGAACTGAAACTTACTAGTGTGGACTCTTGAAGGAAGTAGCGGATAGAAAGAAGTGGAAAATCCTCTTTCTATCCGTCTTTCTTCAGGAATTTATGTAAGCGCTTTAATAAAGAAAGAAAGTAATGAAATGGGGAAACATGAAAGCAGAAAAAATAAACCTATTTTATTAGTAGGGAATGGTATCAATAGATTATTTGCAAGCGAGCTAGAAAATGATGATTTCTTTAATGTCGACAAGTTTAGAGGTGAAAAAGAGGCGGAGAAATGTTCATTACATGCTGAGATAAGCGATTCTTTAAGTTTTCCGATGAGGATTTCAGTAAACTATGAGGGGAAAGAAGAAGCTGTCGCAGAGGAACTAACTGATTTTTTGAAGGATAAGATGACGATTTCAAAAAGAAAGAAAGAAAGAGTTTCTTGAGGACTTATTAACGTTAGAAGTAGAGAATATTTTGACGACGAATTACAGCTTTGAATTTGAAAAAACAATCTGTACTAATCCATCCATTGGAAAAATCTTAAATCTATATGGATATGGGAAGGAGGGTGAAATCAGTAAAAAGGAAAAGGAGCTAGGAATTTATCAGTATATAAAATTAAGTGATAGACAAAAACTATGGCATATACATGGAATAGCAACCAGAAAAAAGTCTATTATACTAGGACAATACTATTATGGCTATTTGCTTTCGCAGGTGATAGGATATACGTCTGAATTATTAAGGAGATGGAATTCTAAAAATGATTTTTATCATCATTCATGGATTGATTGTTTTGTAAGCAATGATGTTCATATCCTTGGTTTTGCTTTAGATTTAGCTGAAATCGATTTGTGGTGGCTACTCGCATACAAGAAGAAACATTTTGAATTTACAAAGGTGTATTTTTACTCTAAAGTTGGAGACTTAGATGCTAATGTGAGAATACTCTTGTGTACATATGGCGTTATTATAAAAGAAATAAATACAGCTGACTATCATGATTTTTATAATCAAGCTATTACTGAAATAAGAAATGGGATAAAAAATGGATAGAGATTCTACATAAGAAGAAGTATGCTATCTCTTTGATAAAAATGACTCTCATTTGACTTTTTGCACCAAAAATAGTATAATATTCGGTGCAAAGGAGGCGTGATAGATGAACTATAAGCAGGAAATAGTAAATAGGATAGAAAATTTTGAATCGAATCAAGTTTTTATAGCAAATGATTTCTTTGATATTGCAGGATATGAAACTGTTCGTAGTACATTAAATCGTCTTGTAAAAGACAAAGAGATTACTCGCATTTTGAAAGGTATTTATTATAAACCAAAATATATAGAACTGATTGGAGAGTATGCAATGGCGTCTGTGGATGAAGTTGCTGATGCTATTGCTAGAAAATATAATTGGACCATTGCTCCGTCAGGAAACACAGCCCTGAATTTACTTGGTTTATCTACGCAGGTACCAGCAAAATGGACCTATATATCAGATGGAAGATATGCCAGTTTTAATGTTGGTAAGGCAAGGATAGAATTTAAGCATAGAAATAATGGAGATATTTCAAATATGTCAACCTTAACTGCAATGGTGATACAATCTGTCAAGGCAATGGGGAAAGAGAACATTACTTCTCAGCAGATTGACTACTTACGGAAAAAATTATCTGAAGAAGAAAAGTCAACATTATTAGCTGAAGGTAAAACTACAAGTGTCTGGGTATATAGTATTATCAAGAAAATAGCAGAGGTGTAGAGATGTTTGAGTATAGAAAGATAGCAAAAAATGAATTGGAATCAATTATCAGAAATGCTTCCTTGAAGCTTGGTGTGAATGAGGTAATTCTTGAAAAAGATTATTGGGTATGTTTTGTTCTAAATTATCTCTTCTCTAAATGTAAATGGAAAGAAGATTTTACATTTAAAGGAGGAACGAGTCTTTCAAAATGTTTTGATTTAATTCAAAGATTTTCCGAAGATATTGACTTAATCCTCGATTGGAGAGTAATTGGATATAACTTTGATGAGCCGTGGCAAAAGCGTTCTAATACCAAACAAGATCAATTTAACAAAGAATCCAATCGAAAGACCGAGGAGTTTCTGAAAAATGAATTTGTTCCACAATTAGAAAGAGATTTTAGTTCCCTACTTCAGGAGAAGTTTTATATAAGAATAGATGAGAATGACCCTCAGACTGTTCTATTTGAATATCCAAGAACCTTTCAGTCATCTTATGTGACACAGGTGATAAGACTTGAGATTGGAACTCTTGCAGCATGGACACCAGCAGAAGTGGTTCATATTGTCCCTGAACTCCAAAAAATATTTCCTCAGCTTTTTGATGGAAATGTTATCGAAGTTAGAACAGTTTTACCCGAAAGAACCTTTTGGGAGAAAGCAACCATTTTGCATCATGAAGCAAATAGACCGAAAGAACTAGGAATACCTAAAAGATATGCCAGGCACTATTATGATTTAGTGTGTATTGGTAATTTACTTGATAAAAATCGATTATTTGAGACTTCGGAACTTCTTGAAAAAGTTGTTCAGTTTAAGCAGAAATTTTACCCTAGGAAATGGGCAAAATATGAAGAAGCTACGATTAAAACAATTAGACTAATGCCTAATAAATATCGTTTAAAAGAAATTAAAGAAGATTATCAAAATATGACCGAGATGTTTTTTGGTGATTATCCAAGTTTTGAAGACCTGATGGAATCAGTGCTAGAATTGGAAAAAGAAATTCACAAAATAAACTAATGCATCAAAAATAACAGAAGATTTGGTGCAAAATGTAGAATGAGGGTAACCCTCCGATAACAAACTATAGGGAAAAATCTCCAGAATAGAAATCCAATGATGATTCTTATTTTAGAGATTTTATTGTCTGTGCTTTTCTTAAGGTATGATTTATAATTAGTAGTTTTATTTTGGAACTGATGTCTAATTATCATTATTTCAATATGTTGATTTCATAGAGAAAGCAATAATTTTTATAATGAAATGAAATAAAATCTGGATAAATCGACTGGGAAAAATAAATCAATTTCTCAGAATGTTTTTAGAAGTCGAGGTGTCTATTCTAGCTTCAATCTACTGGAAATTCCATAGATAGAAAACTACATAATCTCTACAGATACGGATGATGAAGTTGATGTGAGATGCTTTGCCTTACTAGGTAATTGTGGATTGCCAAACTGTATCATTGAAATTCTTCCTCAAATTTGTTATGATATAAATATGACTAAAAGTAGACTGGGACGTGGCAGACACGGGAAAAAGAGACATGTATTATTGGCTTTGATTGGTATTTTAGCAATTTCTATTTGCTTATTAGGTGGATTTATTGCTTTTAAAATGTATCAGCAAAAAAGTTTTGAGCAAAAGATTGAATCGCTCAAAAAAGAGAAAGACGATCAATTGAGTGAGGGAAATCAGAAGGATCATTTTCGTAAGGGTCAAACCGAAGTGATTGCCTATTATCCTCTCCAAGGCTCGGAAGTGATTTCCTCTGTTAGGGAGCTTATAAATCAAGATGTTAAGGACAAGCTAGAAAGTAAGGACAATCTTGTTTTCTACTATACAGAGCAAGAAGAGTCAGGTTTAAAGGGAGTCGTCAATCGTAATGCGACCAAACAAATCTATGATTTAGTTGATTTTAAGGTTGAAGAGACTGAAAAGACTAGTCTAGGAAAGGTTCACTTAACAGAAGATGGGCAACCTTTTACACTTGACCAACTGTTTTCAGATGCTAGTAAGGCCAAGGAACAGCTGATAAAAGAAATCACCTCTTTCTTACAGGATAAGAAATTGGAGCAAGAAAAGATTGATCAAGTTGTTAAAGGCTTCTCTGACCAAGACTTGTCTGCATGGAATTTTGATTATAAGGATAGTCAGATTATCCTTTATCCGAGTCCTGCGGTTGAAAATTTAGAAGAGATAGCCTTGCCAGTATCTGCTTTCTTTGATGTTATCCAATCTTCGTACTTACTTGAAAAAGACGCAGCCTTGTACCAGTCTTACTTTGATAAGAAACATCAAAAAGTTGTCGCTCTAACCTTTGATGATGGTCCAAATCCAGCAACGACTCCGCAGGCATTAGAGACTCTAGCTAAATATGGTGTTAAAGCCACTTTCTTCGTGCTTGGGAAAAATGTTTCTGGGAATGAGGACTTGGTGAAGAGGATAAAATCCGAAGGTCATGTTGTTGGAAACCATAGTTGGAGCCATCCGATTCTCTCGCAACTTTCTCTTGATGAAGCTAAAAAGCAGATTACTGATACTGAGGATGCGCTAACTAAAGTGCTGGGTTCTAGTTCCAAACTCATGCGTCCGCCTTATGGAGCTATTACAGATGATATTCGCAATAGCCTCGATTTGAGCTTTATCATGTGGGATGTGGATAGTCTGGATTGGAAGAGTAAAAATGAAGCATCTATTTTGACAGAAATTCAGCATCAAGTAGCTAATGGCTCTATCGTTTTGATGCATGATATTCACAGTCCGACAGTCAATGCCTTGCCAAGGGTCATTGAGTATTTGAAAAATCAAGGTTATACCTTTGTGACCATACCAGAGATGCTCAATACTCGCCTAAAAGCTCATGAGCTGTATTATAGTCGTGATGAATAAGCAAGAAAAAATAGGTCTGTCAGATATTTGATAGACTTATTTTTTACAGAAGATAGTACTAATTAGTAAAAAAATTTATGCTATAAATGATGAATAAAATAGAAGGAGAAGCATATGCATACTTATCAATTAAATAATGGAGTAGAAATTCCAGTATTGGGATTTGGAACTTTTAAGGCTAAGGATGGGGAAGAAGCCTATTGTGCAGTGTTAGAAGCCTTGAAGACTGGTTATCGTCATATTGATACGGCGGCGATTTATCAGAATGAAGAAAGTGTTGGTCAAGCAATCAAAGATAGCGGAGTTCCACGAGAGGAATTGTTCGTAACTACCAAGCTTTGGAATAGCCAACAAACCTATAAGCAAGCTCGGCAAGCTTTTGAAGAGTCTTTAGAGAAGCTAGGCTTGGACTATTTGGATCTGTATTTGATTCATTGGCCAAATCCAAAACCGCTTAGAGAAAATGACCAATGGAAAATCCGCAATGCTGAGGTCTGGAGAGCGATGGAAGACCTCTATCAAGAAGGGGAAATCCGTGCTATTGGAGTTAGTAATTTCCTTCCCCATCATTTGGATGCTTTGCTTGAAACAGCAAAAATTCTTCCTGCGGTCAATCAAGTTCGCTTGGCGCCAGGTGTGTATCAAGATCAAGTCGTAGCTTACTGTCGTGAAAAGGGAATTTTATTGGAAGCTTGGGGGCCTTTTGGACAAGGAGAACTGTTTGATAGCAAGGAAGTGCAAGAAATTGCGGCAAATCACGGAAAGTCTGTTGCTCAGATAGCCTTGGCCTGGAGCTTGGCAGAAGGATTTTTACCACTTCCAAAATCTGTCACAGCTTCCCGTATTCAGGCTAATCTTGATTGCTTCGGAATTGAACTGAGTCATGAGGAGCGAGAAACATTAAAAACAATTGCTGTTCAGTCTGGTGCTCCACGAGTTGATGATATGGATTTTTAGAAAATCATAAAAAGAATTGTACATTGATCCAATTTTTGATATAATAGTCAGCAGGAAAGAAAGTCTTATGGCGTTCTTCAAGCGAGCTTGGGATAGTGGGAGCCAAGTAGGGCAAAATAAAGAACTGGCGCTTTCTGTCGTATTTTAAAAAACAATGAAGTAATAAATTAGGGTGGAACCGCGTTTCTGACGCCCCTAGGTCACAGACTTAGGAGCAAAGGCACGGTTCTTTTTGTATCCAAAGTCACAAGAAGTTATAAAAAGGAGAAAACAATGTCTAAAAAATTGACTTTTCACTGCGTCAGTGGCAGAGACCTCCTTACAGTCGGATTGCCTCACGCTCAGCACTAGAGTGCCTGAGCTAGACGCAGTACTAACTCGTCTTGCCTCGTATGATCGACGAGGCAGACTCGTGTCGCAAGTAATTTATAAAAAAGGAGTAAACAATGTCTAAAAAATTGACTTTCTACTGCGTCAGTGGCAGAGACCTCCTTACAGTCGGACTGCCCCACGCTCAGCACTAGAGTGCCTGAGCTAGACGCAGTACTAACTCGTCTTGCCTCGTATGATCGACGAGGCAGACTCGTGTCGCAAGTAATTTATAGAAAAAGGAGTAAAAAATGTCTAAGAAATTAACATTTCAAGAAATTATTTTGACTTTGCAACAATTTTGGAATGACCAAGGTTGTATGCTGATGCAGGCTTATGATAATGAAAAAGGTGCGGGGACCATGAGTCCTTACACTTTCCTTCGCGCTATCGGACCTGAGCCATGGAATGCAGCTTATGTAGAGCCATCACGTCGTCCTGCTGACGGTCGTTACGGGGAAAACCCTAACCGTCTATACCAACACCACCAATTCCAAGTGGTTATGAAGCCTTCTCCATCAAATATTCAAGAACTGTACCTTGAGTCTCTGGAAAAATTGGGTATCAATCCATTGGAGCATGATATTCGTTTCGTTGAGGACAACTGGGAAAATCCATCGACTGGATCAGCTGGTCTTGGTTGGGAAGTTTGGCTTGATGGGATGGAAATCACTCAATTCACTTATTTCCAACAAGTTGGTGGATTGGCAACTGGCCCTGTGACTGCGGAAGTTACCTATGGTTTGGAACGCTTGGCTTCTTATATCCAAGAAGTAGACTCTGTCTATGATATTGAGTGGGCTGATGGTGTAAAATACGGAGAAATCTTTATCCAGCCTGAGTACGAGCATTCAAAATATTCGTTTGAAATTTCAGACCAAGAAATGTTGCTGGAAAACTTTGATAAGTTTGAAAAAGAAGCTGGTTGTGCTCTGGAAGAAGGCTTGGTTCACCCTGCCTATGACTATGTTCTCAAATGTTCACACACCTTTAACCTGCTTGACGCGCGTGGTGCCGTATCTGTAACAGAGCGTGCAGGCTATATCGCTCGTATCCGTAACTTGGCCCGTGTTGTAGCCAAAACCTTTGTCGCAGAACGCAAACGCCTAGGCTACCCACTTTTAGATGAAGCAACACGAGCTAAACTCTTAGCAGAAGACGCAGAATAAAGAGAGTGACAAATTACGAAAATGGGCGAACAGAGTGAGCCCTGAGCCAGTTGCCGCAGTGATGAAGGTATCCTTAGTAAAGCTAAGGATACTAGGCAAAATTGGAGACTTTTGGCTCCAATTTTAGCAATGAAACAACGAAGTTAGTTGCTTGCGTGCCAATCACATAAGGCAAACTGGAAAATAAAAAGATAATTTTCGGAGAAAAAACATGACAAAAAACTTATTAGTAGAACTCGGTCTTGAAGAATTACCAGCCTATGTTGTCACACCAAGTGAAAAACAACTAGGTGAAAAAATGGCAGCCTTCCTCAAGGAAAACCGCCTGTCTTTTGAAGCCATTCAGACCTTCTCAACACCACGTCGTTTGGCTGTTCGTGTGACTGGTCTTGCAGACAAACAGTCTGATTTGACAGAAGATTTTAAGGGGCCAGCAAAGAAAATTGCCTTGGATAGTGATGGGAACTTCACCAAAGCAGCTCAAGGATTTGTCCGTGGAAAAGGCTTGACCGTCGAAGATATTGAATTCCGTGAAATCAAGGGTGAAGAATATGTCTATGTCACTAAGGAAGAAATTGGTCAAGCAGTTGAAGCCATTGTTCCTGGTGTTGTAGATGTCTTGAAGTCACTGACTTTCCCTGTCAGCATGCACTGGGCTGGAAATAGCTTTGAATACATTCGTCCTGTTCACACTTTAACTGTTCTTTTAGATGAAGAAGAGTTTGATTTGGATTTCCTTGATATCAAGGGCGGTCGTGTGAGCCGTGGGCATCGTTTCTTGGGGAAAGAAACCAAAATTCAGTCAGCATTGAGCTATGAAGAAGACCTTCGTGCACAGTATGTAATCGCGGATCCTCGTGAACGTGAGCAAATGATTATTGACCAAATTAAGGCAATCGAAGCTGAACATGGTGTACGTATCGAAATTGATGCTGATTTGCTTAATGAAGTCTTGAACTTGGTTGAATACCCAACTGCCTTTATGGGAAGTTTTGATGCCAAATACCTTGAAGTTCCAGAAGAAGTCTTGGTGACTTCGATGAAAGAACACCAACGTTACTTTGTTGTTCGTGATCAAGATGGCAAACTCTTGCCAAACTTCATTTCTGTCCGTAACGGAAATGCAGAGCATTTGGAAAATGTCATCAAAGGTAATGAAAAAGTCTTGGTAGCCCGTTTGGAAGATGGTGAATTCTTCTGGCGTGAAGATCAAAAATTGGTCATTTCAGATCTTGTTGAAAAATTAAACAATGTGACTTTCCATGAGAAAATTGGTTCCCTTCGTGAACACATGATTCGTACTGGTCAGATTGCTATTCTCTTGGCAGAAAAAGCAGGTTTATCAGCTGATGAAACAGTTGACCTAGCCCGTGTAGCAGCCATTTACAAGTTTGACTTGTTGACAGGTATGGTTGGCGAATTTGACGAGCTCCAAGGAATTATGGGTGAGAAATATGCCCTTCTTGCTGGGGAAACTCCAGCGGTGGCAGCTGCTATTCGTGAACACTACATGCCTACATCAGCCGAAGGAGAACTTCCAGAGAGCAAGGTCGGTGCAGTGCTTGCCGTTGCAGACAAATTGGATACGATTTTGAGTTTCTTTTCAGTAGGTTTGATTCCATCAGGTTCTAATGACCCTTATGCCCTTCGTCGCGCGACCCAAGGTGTGGTTCGTATCTTGGATGCCTTTGGTTGGCACATTGCTATGGACGAGCTGATTGATAGCCTTTATGCTTTGAAATTTGACAGCTTGACTTATGAAAATAAGACAGAGGTTATGGACTTTATCAAGGCTCGTGTTGATAAGATGATGGGGTCTACTCCAAAAGATATCAAGGAAGCCGTTCTTGCAGGATCAAACTTTGTTGTGGCGGATATGTTGGAAGCGGCAAGTGCTCTCGTAGAAGCAAGCAAGGAAGAAGACTTTAAACCATCTGTTGAATCACTTTCTCGTGCCTTTAACTTAGCTGAGAAGGCAGAAGGAGTTGCTACAGTTGATTCAGCTCTCTTTGAGAATGAAGAAGAGAAAGCCCTGGCAGAAGCAGTAGAATCACTCGTTTTGTCAGGGACTGCCAGTCAGCAATTGAAACAGCTCTTTGCTCTTAGCCCAGTCATTGATGAATTCTTTGAGAATACCATGGTTATGGCTGAAAATGAAGCCGTCCGTCAAAATCGTTTGGCAATCTTGTCTCAATTAACCAAGAAAGCAGCTAAACTTGCACGTTTTAACCAAATCAATACCAAATAAAATCTGTTAAACGGATTAAATCTTATCATAAAGGAGAGAAACATGGATCCTAAAAAAATTGATCGTATTAACGAGCTTGCCAAAAAGAAAAAAACAGAAGGCTTGACCCCAGAAGAAAAAGTTGAACAAGCCAAACTACGTGAGGAGTACATCGAAGGTTATCGTCGCACTGTTCGTCACCACATTGAAGGGATCAAAATTGTGGACGAAGAAGGAAACGATGTTACACCAGAAAAACTACGTCAAGTCCAACGTGAAAAAGGATTACATGGTCGTAGTCTCGATGACCCAAATTCATAATATAATTTTCTGCATCTAACTTTAATAAAGATAGATAAAATAATAACCAAAAGACTAGCAGTTTGTGTTTGCTAGTCTTTTTTTGCTAAAAAAGGAACCAAGATGGTTCCTAAAACTATTATTAGTTACTTGCTCCAGATGTAGCGTCTGCGCCACCACCGTGACCTCCAGCATCACCTGCATCAGAAGCTCCAGATGTAGCATCTGATGCAGGTGATGCAGAATTTCCACCAACTAGACGTTGACCAGTTGTTTCCAAGTACCAATCAAGCCATGGTTGGAAATTAAAGATAATTTCATTAATTCCAGCATATGAACCATCTGGGTAATACATTGCCTTGTAGTTATGTGTATTAATAACGCCTTCTGGTGTTCCTGGTACAATTGTACGAACATATTCTTGATCTCCGTTACGAAGTACACCAACAACCCATTCAACGTTCTTCATTCTTGAAGGTGGAAGTGAAGCATGCACAGTTCCTAGTCGACTACCTGCTTGAACTCGCACACGTTTACCGTACATTGTATTTGGATCCTGATGTGCGTTATTGTAGTACAAGAATTGGTTATTATCATCTGCATATGTTAACTCAAATGGCATTGCTTTCAAGAACATATCAATTTGATTAACTGTCAAGATACCGTGGTCTAATTTAACGTAAGTATCTCCAGAAACAGCCCCAACAAGCTCAGCTGCTTTTTCTACCCATTCAGGATCATCTGGATCAACACCTTGAATGGTAGTTGCAATTGAATTTGTACAATATAAATCTTCTGGTTCAATTGGTTTTGGTTTTTTCAATTTTGAAACGACTCCCACATATTTTACAAAGTTGTCCAAGCATGTTTCAAGGAAATGAATAGTTCCTTCATTTGTGATATTGCCCTCTGCGTCAAATGCTTCTTTGGCTTTACCAAGAAGGAATTCGTTACCTGGAAGTGTGTAGGCATTAACACCTGGAGCGTCAAGAATCTTACGAAGGTGAACTTGGGCACGAGAAGTACCTTGGTCGTAGTAAGAAGCTCCCACAATCATGACTGGTTTGTTTTCAAATGGATGAACTTCATATGAAAGCCATTCAAGAACAGATTTAAGAGAAGCTGAGATTGTGTGGTTGTGCTCAGGAGTGGCGATAATGACACCATCAGCACGAGTAATTCTGTTATACAAGAGACGCAACTGGAAACTTTCATCCCATTTTTCGTCTTGGTTAAACATTGGAACTTCATCAATTTCGAGAACTTCTAATTCAAATTTGAGTTTGAAGTGACGACGGATGAATTCCAAGAGTTTACGGTTATATGATTGATCGTAGTTTGATCCTACAAGTCCAACAAATTTCATTCTTTTTGGTCTCCTATCTTACAAATTTTCCCAGTCAAATTCTTCAGCATCTTTGCGAAGTAGGGCTTGTGCGTTGCGCAATTTTTCTGTAATTTTTACAAAGATACGGAAGTCGTCAAAAGTGGCATCCAGTTTTTTAATAACATCAAGATCTACTAGGTCTCCACTTGGGTTAAAAGCTTGAAGAGAATGTGAAAGCAAGAATTCATCTGGAAGGACACTTGCTTTAATTTCTGGAGCATTCAAGATTTGGCGAAGTTGTAATTGGGCGCGTGATGAACCAAGAGTACCATATGAAGCACCTGTAATCATGATTGGTTTGTTCAAAAGTGGGTAAATACCATAAGACAACCAAGCAAGAGCGCTCATCAAAACAGCTGGGATAGAGTGGTCATACTCAGGAGTACCGATAATAACGCCATCTGCCTCTTCGATTTTAGCAGCAATTTCCAAAATTTCAGCAGGTACTTGCTTGTCAGCTGGCTTGTTAAAGACAGGGATAGCCTTGATTTCAACAAGTTCAATTTCAGCTTTGTCAGCAAAGTGTTTTTGCATGTATTGAAGCAATTGACGGTTTGTAGAACGTTTTGAATTTGTTCCAACAATAGCAATAAGTTTTAACATGAGATTTCCTTTCTCTTTTTACATAATACGATTTTAAAACTCTACTGAAACATCTATTTCTATAGAGTAGGAATTCCTGAAGAACAGCTTAGGTGACCTTCCTTATCGATGAGGATGGCTTCGATACCCTCCAAACTTTCGACTTGCCAGAGGATAGAAGCAGGTCTTTCTCCAAATAGACGAGTTGTCCAGATTTCACCATCAACTGATTTATTAGAGATGATTGTCAGACTAGCTAGCTCCGTTTCAACAGGATATCCTGTCTGGCTGTCAAAAATGTGATGGTAATCTTTTCCATTGACTGTCAGGTGACGTTCATAAATGCCTGAAGTCACGACAGATTGACTGATAACAGGGATGGTCATTAAGTGATTTCCCCGAGGATTGGCTGGGTCTTGAATCCCGATTTGCCAAGGTTTATCCCCTCTTGCCAGATTTTTTCCAATGGTCAGGATATTCCCCCCCAGATTGATCAAGGCAGAAGTCACACCCTCTTCTCTAAGAAATTGTGCAACCTTATCCGCACTATAACCCTTGGCTAAACAACCAAGATCAATCTTCATTCCTTTCTGTTTTAAGAATACTGTGGAAGTAGAAGAATCTAACTCGATATAATGAGGATTGATTAACGGTAGCACCGATTCAATTTCTTGAGGCTGAGCGACCTTGGCATCTGAAAAACCGATGCGCCAAGTTTGAATTAGGGGACCAATGCTGATGTTGAGATGACTAGAGGGCGCTAGGCTATGCTCTAATCCAAGTGAAATCAGTTCAAACAGGTCTGGATGCACCGTGACTGGGGCTATTCCAGCTTGATGATTGATTTCCATCAACTCAGATTCTTGACTATTGGCATTGAAGCGGTATTCTAGCTCTTTGAGCAAATCAAAGGATTTTTGGAGCAAGCTATCGGCTCGCTCATCTACTAATGAAATAGTGATAGTAGTCCCCATTAGCCGTTCAGAATGTGAACTAAGAAGCAAGCTACCAACTCCTTTCTCTTATAGAAAATAAGTTGTAATATCAAATAATTATCTAAATTGAAGCCCTTACATTTTATTTTCATGTTATTAGAATACCATAAAGTTAGAATTTTCACAAATAAAATTTGGAAAAAGTCAAGAAATATGCTCACAAAAATTCATTAGTCTTGAAATCAGAATAAATGGGGAATTATTTTTGATAAAAAATGCTGAAATAATAGTAAACAACTTGTAAACGCTAACAGTAAATGGTATACTAGTAGAGTAAATTTAAAATTAAAGGTAGGAATTTTTCTATGAGTAAAATCGTTGTAGTTGGTGCGAACCACGCTGGTACAGCATGTATCAATACCATGTTGGATAATTTTGGAAATGAGAACGAAATCGTTGTATTTGACCAAAACTCTAACATCTCTTTCCTAGGATGTGGAATGGCCCTTTGGATTGGTGAACAAATTGACGGTGCTGAAGGCTTGTTCTATTCAGATAAAGAAAAATTGGAAGCTAAAGGTGCTAAAGTCTACATGAACTCACCTGTTCTTTCAATCGACTATGATAATAAAGTAGTTACAGCCGAAGTTGAAGGAAAAGAGCACAAAGAATCATACGAAAAATTGATTTTCGCTACAGGTTCTACACCAATCTTGCCACCAATCGAAGGTGTTGAAATTGTTAAAGGGAACCGCGAATTTAAAGCAACTCTTGAAAACGTACAATTCGTGAAATTGTACCAAAACGCTGAAGAAGTTATCAATAAACTTGCTGACAAGAGCAAACATCTTGACCGTATCGCTGTTGTTGGTGGTGGTTACATCGGTGTTGAACTTGCTGAAGCCTTTGAGCGTCTTGGAAAAGAGGTTGTCCTTGTAGACATCGTAGATACTGTCTTGAACGGTTACTATGACAAGGATTTCACACAAATGATGGCCAAGAACTTGGAAGACCACAACATCCGCTTGGCTCTTGGTCAAACTGTTAAAGCAATCGAAGGTGACGGTAAAGTTGAACGCTTGATTACTGATAAAGAAACTTTCGATGTGGACATGGTTATCCTTGCAGTTGGTTTCCGTCCAAACACAGCCCTTGCTGACGGTAAGATTGAACTCTTCCGTAACGGTGCCTTCCTTGTAGATAAGAAACAAGAAACTTCACTTCCAGGTGTATTTGCCGTTGGTGACTGTGCGACTGTCTATGATAATGCTCGTAAAGACACTAGCTACATTGCCCTTGCTTCAAATGCTGTTCGTACTGGTATCGTTGGTGCCTACAACGCTTGTGGACATGAATTGGAAGGAATAGGTGTGCAAGGTTCAAACGGTATCTCAATCTACGGTCTTCACATGGTTTCAACTGGTTTGACTCTTGAAAAAGCAAAAGCTGCAGGTTACAATGCAACTGAAACAGGCTTTAACGATCTTCAAAAACCAGAATTTATCAAACACGACAACCACGAAGTTGCCATCAAGATTGTCTTTGACAAAGACAGTCGCGAAATTCTTGGTGCACAAATGGTTTCACACGATTCTGCAATCAGCATGGGAATTCACATGTTCTCACTTGCTATCCAAGAGCATGTGACAATTGATAAATTGGCATTGACAGACCTATTCTTCTTGCCACACTTTAACAAACCATACAACTATATCACAATGGCTGCTCTTACAGCTGAAAAATAAAATTTGATGAACTATCTGGCCTTAAGTTAAGGTCAGATAGTTTTTTAGTTATACTCTTCGAAAATCTCTTCAAACCACGTCAGCTTCGCCTTACCGTATATATGTTACTGACTTCGTCAGTTCTATCTACAACCTCAAAGCAGTGCTTTGAGCAACTTGCGGCTAGCTTCCTAGTTTGCTCTTTGATTTTCATTGAGTATCAATCTGTACCCACACAATTATCCTTTTTTTATCTTGTGATTCATTCTGTTCTGACTTAAAATGAAATGGTAGCTACCAATACAAATGATGAGGATAAAACAAATGACTGAAAATCGTTATGAATTAAATAAAAATTTGGCACAGATGCTCAAAGGTGGGGTTATCATGGACGTTCAAAATCCTGAACAGGCCCGTATTGCAGAGGCTGCTGGTGCGGCCGCTGTGATGGCTTTGGAGCGGATTCCAGCAGATATTCGTGCAGCTGGAGGTGTTTCCCGCATGAGTGATCCAAAGATGATTAAGGAAATCCAAGAAGCGGTTAGCATTCCAGTGATGGCCAAGGTCAGAATCGGGCATTTTGTTGAAGCTCAGATTTTAGAGGCTATTGAGATTGACTATATCGATGAGAGTGAAGTTTTATCGCCAGCTGATGACCGTTTCCATGTGGATAAGAAAGAGTTCCAAGTTCCTTTTGTCTGTGGGGCTAAGGACTTGGGTGAAGCCTTGCGTCGTATCGCTGAAGGTGCTTCCATGATTCGTACAAAAGGAGAACCGGGTACAGGAGACATCGTCCAAGCTGTTCGCCATATGCGTATGATGAATCAGGAAATTCGCCGTATTCAAAATCTACGTGAGGACGAACTTTATGTTGCTGCTAAGGACTTGCAAGTCCCTGTAGAATTGGTTCAATATGTTCATGAACATGGAAAATTGCCAGTTGTAAACTTCGCAGCTGGAGGCGTTGCAACGCCAGCAGATGCTGCTCTGATGATGCAATTAGGGGCAGAGGGTGTCTTTGTCGGTTCAGGTATTTTCAAGTCAGGCGATCCTGTTAAACGAGCGAGTGCCATTGTTAAGGCTGTGACTAACTTCCGCAATCCTCAAATTCTAGCTCAAATCTCTGAAGATTTAGGGGAAGCCATGGTTGGTATCAATGAAAATGAAATCCAAATTCTCATGGCTGAGCGAGGGAAATAGATGAAAATTGGAATATTGGCCTTGCAAGGTGCCTTTGCAGAACATGAAAAAGTTTTAGAAAAATTAGGTGTCAAGAGTGTCGAACTCAGAAATTTAGAAGATTTCCAGAAATATCAAAATGAACTGTCTGGCTTGATATTACCTGGAGGAGAGTCTACAACCATGGGTAAGCTCCTACGTGAACAGGATATGATGATTCCTATTCGAGAAGCCATTCTATCTGGTTTACCAGCCTTTGGAACCTGTGCGGGTTTAATTTTGCTGGCTAAGGAAATTATTTCTCAAGAAGAGAGTCATCTAGGAACTATGGATATGGTGGTCGAGCGTAATGCCTATGGGCGCCAATTAGGAAGTTTCTACACGGAAGCAGAATGTAAGGGAGTTGGTAGTATTCCAATGACCTTTATCCGTGGTCCAATTATCAGTAGTGTTGGAGAGGGTGTAGAAATTCTAGCAACAGTTGATAATCAAATCGTTGCAGCCCAAGAAAAAAATATGCTGGTAACTTCTTTTCATCCAGAATTGACTGATGATGTGCGCTTGCACCAGTACTTTATCAATATGTGTAAAGAAAAAAGTTGAGACTAAATTTCTCAACTTTTTTACATGTAATAAACAATGGCAATGTACTGGAGGGCAGATGCGGCTAGGATAAAGAGATGCCAAATCATGTGGAAATAAGGTTTTTTCTTAGCGTAAAATCCAGCCCCAACTGTATAACAGAGTCCGCCAGTTACCATGAGACTCCAGAAAATTGGCGTTGTTTGACTGATAATGGCAGGAATGATAGCCAGAACCAACCAGCCCATAATCAGGTAAAGAGCAAGGCTAAATTTCTCATTAACCTTTTTAGCAAAGATTTTATAGAGAATACCAAAGATGGTTGTTCCCCATTGAATGGTAATAATTAGATAGCCAAACCAGTTATTCATCAAGGTTAAGACGACTGGCGTATAAGAGCCGGCGATGGCAACATAAATCATAGAATGGTCAATAATTCTCAAGACATATTTGTGGGTTGAACCATAGGCCATAGAGTGGTAAATGGTGGATGAGAGGAACATGAGAAAGAGACTGATGACGAAAATGGAAACGCCCATAGAGGATAAAAATCCGTGTGCTTCATAACTATAGGTGGATGAAATAGGGAGTAAGATGAGCATGATGACTGCACCTACGGCATGAGTCACGCTATTAGCAATCTCCTCTCCAAAACTGAGTTGTTTACTGAGTTTAAGACTAGTATTCATTAGATTTTCTCCTCTTCAGTCTGATGGATTAAGGCTAGAGTTTGATGATAGAGTTTAACGGTTTGGCAGCTGCTTTGGATAATAGGGTTAGCTGGGTCCATTCCTTGGTTCATATAGTCTACAAAGGCATCGTAGAGTTGTTCTGAACTGGCTTGACTTTGGAGACTATTCAGTGTCTGAGCGATTTCTTGAATCGAAAAGACAGACTTGAGGGTTGTGATAGCGATCAAACGGGCAATCTGTTGGCGTTGGTATTTTTTCTTGTCAGGCTTTGTCAGATAACCATGTTTGACATAGTTATTGACCATGGATGCTGTTAGGCCCTTGTCTTTATCAGGAGAAATAGGGGCGCAGACCTGATTGACATAGAGTAAAACCTGGTCCAGATAGAGGTCAATGTTTGGAATTTCTGACCATTTAGGGTAGGAAAAGGTAGTTTTCATTTTCAACTCCTTTTTATCTAGTTTTAATAACTAGATTATAAAATAATAAAAATAGAAAGTCAAGTTTTAACTGCTTGTGAAAAGGCTTAAATTATGCTATGATGGGAGAAACTAGTCAGAAATGAGGAGAAAAGATGGAGATTCGTTTAGCTTTTCCAAATGAAGTAGATGCCATCATGCAGGTGATGGAGGATGCTAAAAAATGTTTAGCAGATGCTGGTAGTGACCAGTGGCAAAATGGTTATCCAAATGCAGATGTTATTATCGATGACATTATCTCAGGTCAAGCCTATGTTGCCTTGGAAGAGGGAGAACTGTTAGCCTATGCTGCTGTGACCAAGAGTCCAGAGGCAGCCTATGAAGCCATTTATGAAGGAAAATGGCAAGCTGGAGAGTCAGAGTACCTAGTCTTTCACCGTATCGCTGTGGCAGCAGATGTCCAGGGACAGGGAGTTGCACAGACTTTCCTAGAAGGCTTGATTGAAGGTTTTGACTATCTTGATTTTCGTTCAGATACGCATGCTGAAAACAAGGCCATGCAACATATTTTTGAAAAACTCGGTTTTAAACAGGTTGGTAAGGTTCCAGTTGATGGCGAACGCTTGGCCTATCAAAAATTGAAGAAATGATGCAAAAGAAGTATGCAAAAATGCTCTACTATTCCCCAATAGGAACCTTGTCCTTGGTTGCTGACGAGCAATATCTGTATGGAATTTGGGTACAGGAGCAGAAGCATTTTGAGAGGGGGCTAGGAGATGAAACGATAGAAGCAGTTGGTAGTCATCCTATTTTAGACCTAGTTATTGCTTGCTTAGATGATTATTTTAATGGCAAGTCGCAGGATTTATCCAACTTACCCTTGGCTCCAATTGGAACGGATTTTGAAAAGCGAGTTTGGTCCTATTTACAGGGCATTCCTTATGGTCAGACAGTGACCTATGGACAAATAGCGCAAGACCTGCAAGTGGCTTCTGCTCAAGCAATTGGTGGAGCAGTAGGTCGTAATCCTTGGTCCATCCTAGTACCTTGTCATCGTGTGCTGGGAGCGGGCAAGCGTTTGACAGGTTATGCTGCAGGAGTGGAAAAGAAAGTCTGGCTC
Source organism: Streptococcus pseudopneumoniae (assembly GCF_038148935.1). Taxonomy (GTDB): domain Bacteria; phylum Bacillota; class Bacilli; order Lactobacillales; family Streptococcaceae; genus Streptococcus; species Streptococcus pseudopneumoniae_U. Next base: position 18,531 of record NZ_JBBJZX010000024.1, read on the forward strand.
TTAGAGCATGAAGGCGCAGATTTTAAAGATATAAACAATAGAAAGTGAAACACATGTTAGAATTTATCGAATACCCAAAATGTTCAACTTGTAAAAAAGCAAAACAAGAATTAAACCAACTCGGTGTGGACTACAAAGCTGTTCATATCGTGCAAGAAACACCAAGTCAAGAAGTGATTTTGAATTGGCTAGAAACCTCAGGATTTGGATTGAAGCAATTTTTTAACACTAGTGGAATCAAATACCGTGAATTAGGGCTAAAAGATAAGGTAGGAAGTCTGTCAAACCAAGAAGCAGCTGAATTGCTAGCAAGCGACGGTATGTTATTAAAACGACCGATTCTAGTGGAGAATGGAACTGTTAAGCAAATCGGTTATCGAAAAGCTTACGAAGAATTGGGACTGAAATAGTTTTTATCTATCTCTTTGATAGATAAAATATATAACCTCCCTGTTTCAAAGTATGATAAACTAGTAGGTAGACAAAGTCTGTATCTGACCGTAGCAAATAATTTCATTGACGGCAGAAGTATGGTAGAATGAATCATTATCAGGAGAGGATGTTTTTATGAATGTTACAACGATTTTAGCATCAGATTGGTACCAAAACTTGATGCAATTGATTCCGGATGGCAAGCTGTTTAGTCTACGTTCGGTCTTTGATGGGATTCCAAGAATTGTCCAACAGCTTCCAACAACAATTATGTTGACAATTGGTGGTGCCCTTTTTGGCTTGGTTTTGGCGCTTCTTTTTGCCATTGTGAAAATCAATCGTGTCAGAATTTTATATCCCTTGCAGGCCTTCTTTGTTAGTTTCTTAAAGGGGACACCGATTTTGGTGCAACTCATGTTGACCTACTACGGAATTCCTTTGGCTTTGAAGGCTCTCAATCAGCAATGGGGTACTGGTCTCAATATCAATGCCATTCCAGCTGCTGCTTTTGCGATTGTTGCCTTTGCCTTTAATGAGGCAGCTTATGCTAGTGAAACCATTCGTGCAGCTATTCTCTCAGTCAATCCTGGTGAGATTGAGGCAGCACGCAGTCTGGGTATGACGCGAGCACAAGTTTATCGTCGCGTGATTATTCCAAATGCGGCCGTTGTAGCGACTCCAACCTTGATCAATTCCCTAATCGGCTTGACCAAGGGAACTTCCCTAGCCTTTAGTGCGGGTGTTGTGGAAGTCTTTGCCCAAGCTCAGATTTTGGGTGGAGCTGATTATCGCTATTTTGAACGCTTCATCTCCGTTGCCCTTGTTTATTGGGTAGTCAATATCGGAATTGAAAGCCTCGGTCGTTTCATCGAGAGAAAAATGGCTATTTCTGCACCTGATACAGTGCAAACAGATGTGAAAGGAGACCTTCGTTAATGATTAAGATTTCGAATTTAAGCAAATCCTTTTCAGGACAGACTGTCTTGGATCATCTGGACTTGGATATTCAAAAAGGGGAAGTTGTAGCCTTGATTGGTTCTTCAGGAGCTGGAAAATCAACCTTCCTTCGCAGTCTCAATTATCTTGAAACTCCTGACAGTGGTTCGATTCAGATTGATGATTTCTCAGTTGATTTTTCTAAAATCACTCAAGAAGAAATCCTTGCCCTACGTCGCAAGCTGTCCATGGTTTTTCAACAGTTTAATTTGTTTGAACGCCGTACAGCACTTGATAATGTGAAAGAAGGCTTGGTTGTTGTCAAGAAATTGTCTGACCAAGAAGCGACTAAGATTGCCAAGGAAGAGTTGGCTAAGGTTGGGCTTTCTGACCGTGAAAACCATTACCCTCGTCATTTATCAGGTGGACAGAAGCAACGGGTTGCCTTGGCGCGTGCACTTGCGATGAAACCAGATGTCTTGCTCTTAGACGAACCAACTTCAGCCCTTGACCCAGAATTGGTCGGAGAAGTAGAAAAGTCTATTGCAGATGCTGCTAAGTCAGGTCAAACCATGATTTTGGTCAGTCATGACATGTCCTTTGTAGCCCAAGTGGCTGATAAGATTCTCTTCTTAGATAAGGGGAAAATTATCGAGTCAGGAACACCGGATGAGATTATCCATCATCCTAAAGAAGAACGGACAAAAGAATTCTTCGCTAGTTACAAACGGACTTATATTTGATATAATAGATAAAGAAAAACTCAGTTAGCTGGACTAGCTGAGTTTACTCTTTAAAAAAGATAGAAATGAGAGAAATCATGCTACTGCAACTATTTTCTTTATATTTCGAGAGTTTGATCTTGACCACCATTCTTGTCCTGATTTTTTTAGGAATTTGGATTGGACTGAGAGCCATGTCGGGAGTTGATAAGACAGCCAAGGCTCGCCAAGCCCATCTCTATGATATGATTATGATTGGGGTCTTGGTTGTTCCAGTATTATCCTTTGCGGTTATGAGTTTAATTCTTGTTTTCAAGGCATAATCCTTGCTTGATTGACAAGAAAGAGTTAGAATAAAGATAGTTACAACAAGAAAGAAGGAATCTATATGTACGATACTATTATTATCGGTGCTGGTCCTGCAGGAATGACTGCAGCCTTGTATGCTGCTCGAAGCAATCTCAAAGTAGGCTTGATTGAAGGTGGTCTGCCAGGTGGTCAGATGAATAATACATCTGATATCGAAAATTACCCAGGATATGCTAATATTAGTGGACCTGAATTGGCTGAAAAGATGTTTGAACCGCTTGAAAATCTTGGTGTGGAGCACATCTATGGTTATGTTGAGAATGTCCAAGACCATGGTGATTTTAAGAAAGTGATGACCGATGATCAAACATATGAAACACGTACAGTTATCGTAGCGACTGGTTCTAAACACCGTCCTTTGGGAGTTCCAGGAGAAGAAGAACTGAATAGTCGAGGTGTTTCTTATTGTGCCGTGTGTGATGGAGCTTTCTTCCGTGACCAAGATTTGTTGGTAGTTGGTGGTGGAGATTCAGCTGTTGAAGAAGCCCTCTTCTTGACTCGTTTTGCCAAGACTGTTACCATTGTTCACCGTCGTGACCAACTTCGTGCCCAAAAGGTTTTACAAGACCGCGCCTTTGCGAATGAGAAAATCAGCTTTATCTGGGATTCTGTAGTCAAGGAAATAAAGGGTGAAAATCGAGTAGAATCTGTTGTTTTTGAAAATGTGAAAACAGGTCAAGTGACAGAACAAGCCTTCGGTGGCGTCTTTATCTATGTTGGTTTGGACCCTGTTAGCGATTTTGTTAAAGAATTGAATATCCAAGATCAGGCAGGCTGGATTGTGACAGACAACCACATGAAAACTGCAGTTGACGGTATCTTTGCAGTTGGAGATGTTCGTTTGAAGGACCTTCGCCAAGTAACAACAGCAGTTGGAGATGGAGCTATCGCTGGTCAAGAAGCTTACAAGTTTATTACAGAACATAGTTAATCATAAAAAAGTTTCCAATCAGATGACTGGAAACTTTTTTATAGTCTATTTCGGAAAACTTCATACATGAGAATGGCTGCAGCAACACTGGCATTAAGGCTTTGAACATGTCCATTCATCGGAATGGTAATCATTTCATCGACCTGTTTTTTAATGTTGCTAGAGATGCCTTTTCCTTCATTTCCGATGATGAGGGCGATTTTCCCTTTTGTATTCCACTTGTGGCAAGGAGTACCATTCATATCTGTTCCAAAGGTCCAGAAGCCTTCACCCTTGAGTTTGTCTAGAGTTTGGCTCAGATTGGTCACTCGGGCAATTGGAACGTGCTCAAGAGCACCTGTGGCTGTTTTGGCAACGACAGGAGTAACTCCGACAGCACGGTGCTTGGGAATGATGACACCTGAAACGTTGGTCGCATCAGCTGTTCGCAAGATTGAACCTAGATTATGAGGGTCAGTTAACCCATCCAAAATCAATAGAAGTGGATTTTCTTCTTGGCGTGTTTTGGCAAGGATGTGATCCAGCTCGCTATAGGCAAATTCGGATACTCGTAAAACAAAACCTTGGTGAACAGCACCTTCGGTCATCTCAGAGAGGGATTTTTTTGAAGTCCAAGAAATGGATACCTTCTTTTCTGTAGCCAGTTCCTTGACTTTCTCAACATTCTTACCTCGGAGATCTTCTTGGAGGTAGAGTTTATTTCCAGTGTTTGCAAGGAGGGCTTCGGTAACGGCGTGGACGCCATAGACAATATCATTTGTTTTCATGCCTCTATTATAACACAAAACCCCGTCTTGCAACGGGATTTTCTTTATTCTAGAATCAGTAAACCATCTTTAACTGCAAATGGGTCTTTTTCATTGATACGATCGTAAAACATGATTCCGTTGATGTGGTCAATTTCATGCTGAACAACGATGGAGTTGTAGCCTTTGAGTTTGATGCGGTGTTTTTCGCCATCCTTGTCAAAGTAGTCAACGGTAACGCGGGCATGGCGAACAACATAGCCAGGCACGTTGCGATCAACAGACAGGCACCCTTCTCCTTCGCCAAGAGCAGCGTCTTGAACAGAGTGAGAGACGATTTTTGGATTGTACATAATGGCTTGCAAGTCGTAGGCTTCCTGTGGAGTTTCTCCTTCTTCGACAATATTAGGCACCAAAACAGCGATAATGCGTTTTGAAATATCCAACTGAGGAGCAGCAAGTCCAACCCCACCACGGAGCCCCATCTTTTCAGCCATGACAGGATCTTGGGAATGTTTGAGGAATTGCATCATCTTTTCACCAAGGATGATTTCCTGGTCAGATAGGGGGAAAGTAACTTCCTCAGCAACCGCGCGTAGAGTAGGATTCCCTTCGCGGATAATATCTTTCATATCAATTAAGTGAGCAGCTTTTGTAATACGTTCTATAGCAGACATTTTCTCTCCTTTCATTACCTCTACATGATAACACAAAATGACAAGGATTGAAAGTATTACAGCCTTTAGGATTTATAGAAAATAGATAGGAAGTTCAATTCATACTCAATGAAAATCAAAGAGCAAACTAGGAAGCTAGCCGCAGGCTGTACTTGAGTACGGTAAGGCGACGCTGACGTGGTTTGAATTTGATTTTCGAAGAGTATCAATTGTGAAAGAATTACTTATCTGTGATATAATAAAAAGAAAAGGCTTGCATAAGAAAGTAGGGAGAATGAAGATGCAAAGAAGACAAAATCGAAATCAGGGTGGTTTAGCTTTTCGTTTTATGAAGGGCTTGGTAAACTTTTTTAGGAGTTATCGCAGGTGGAGCAATAAAGGATTTGTGGCGATACTCTTGCTAGCAGTTGCTTTATCAATGGGCTTGGTCTTGTTGTTTGAAAGTTTCCAAGGCATCCCTTTAACCAGTCAAAAACGAGATACTATTTCTCAAGAGGGGACTAAGCAAAAGTCTCAGGAGCAGGAAGAGGAAAAATCTGCTAGAATTATGGCCAACGGAGATTTGCTCTACCACGATGGACTTTTCTTTTCAGCTAAAAAAGAAGACGGTACCTATGACTTTCATGAGAATTTTGAGTATGTGACACCTTGGCTTAAGCAAGCAGATTTAGCTATTGGTGACTTTGAAGGAACCATCAATAAGGATCATTATTTAGCGGGTTATCCTCTCTTTAATGCTCCTGCTGAAGTTATGGATGCCATTAAGGATGCAGGTTATCATGTGCTAGATTTGGCTCATAATCACATTTTGGATTCGCAAATTGAGGGAGTTATTTCAACGGCCGATATTATTGAGAAAGCTGGAATCACTCCAATCGGAGTTTATACGCATGAACCACGTGATCAGGCTCCGCTGGTCATTAAGGAAGTGAATGGTATTAAGGTTGCACTGTTAGCCTATTCCTATGGTTTCAATGGCATTGAGCAGTATATTTCTCAGGAAGACTATAATCGTTATCTTTCAGATTTAAACGAAGATAAGATGAAGGCTGAAATTGAACGGGCGGAAAAGGAAGCGGATATCACCATTATCATGCCTCAGATGGGTGTTGAGTATCGATTGGAACCAACTGAGGAACAAAAAGCTCTTTATCACAAGATGATTGATTGGGGAGCGGATATTATCTTTGGAGGGCATCCACACGTAGTTGAGCCATCTGAAATTGTTGAAAAAGATGGAGACAAGAAACTTATTATCTATTCAATGGGGAACTTCATTTCTAATCAACGGATTGAATCTATGGGAGATGAAGAAAATGCTAAGTGGACTGAACGTGGCGTTCTCATGGACGTGACCATTAAGAAGAAGGATGGAAAAACAACTATCGGAACAGCTAAAGCTCATCCTACTTGGGTCAATCGAACACCAAAGGGAACCTTTTCACCAGAAGGCTATCCTTTATATCATTATCAAACCTATATCTTGGAAGATTTCATAGAGGGTGGCAGTCATCGTGA
>NZ_JBBJZX010000025.1:0-24236 GCF_038148935.1 Streptococcus pseudopneumoniae
AAAATCAATATTCAGAGTGCAGCGATTTTCGAAGCTATGTATAATATCTAGGAGGTGCACATGGATATTAGACAAGTTACTGAAACCATCGCTATGATTGAGGAGCAAAACTTCGATATTAGAACCATTACCATGGGGATTTCCCTTTTGGACTGTATCGATCCAGATATCAATCGTGCTGCGGAGAAAATTTATCAAAAGATTACAGCCAAGGCGGCTAATTTAGTGGCTGTTGGGGATGAGATTGCGGCTGAGTTGGGAATTCCAATCGTTAATAAGCGTGTATCGGTGACTCCTATTTCTTTGATTGGAGCAGCGACAGATGCGACGGACTACGTGGTTCTGGCAAAAGCGCTTGATAAGGCTGCGAAAGAAATCGGTGTGGATTTTATTGGTGGTTTCTCAGCCTTGGTACAAAAAGGTTATCAAAAGGGAGATGAGATTCTCATCAATTCTATTCCTCGTGCTTTGGCTGAAACGGACAAGGTCTGCTCGTCAGTCAATATCGGCTCAACCAAGTCTGGTATCAATATGACGGCTGTGGCAGATATGGGACGAGTTATCAAGGAAACGGCAACTCTATCTGATATGGGAGCGGCCAAGTTGGTTGTATTCGCTAATGCTGTTGAGGACAATCCATTTATGGCGGGTGCCTTCCATGGTGTTGGGGAGGCAGATGTTATCATCAATGTCGGAGTTTCCGGTCCTGGTGTGGTGAAACGTGCCTTGGAAAAAGTTCGTGGACAGAGCTTTGATGTAGTAGCCGAAACAGTTAAGAAAACTGCCTTTAAAATCACTCGTATCGGTCAATTGGTTGGTCAAATGGCCAGTGAGAGACTGGGTGTGGAGTTTGGTATTGTGGACTTGAGTTTGGCGCCAACTCCTGCGGTTGGAGATTCTGTTGCACGTGTCCTTGAAGAAATGGGGCTAGAAACAGTTGGGACACACGGGACGACGGCTGCCTTGGCACTCTTGAACGACCAAGTTAAGAAGGGCGGAGTGATGGCTTGCAACCAAGTCGGTGGTTTGTCTGGTGCCTTTATCCCTGTTTCTGAGGATGAGGGTATGATTGCTGCAGTGCAAAATGGCTCTCTTAATTTGGAAAAACTAGAAGCCATGACGGCTATCTGTTCCGTTGGTTTGGATATGATTGCCATTCCGGAGGATACACCTGCTGAAACCATTGCGGCTATGATTGCAGATGAAGCTGCAATTGGTGTCATTAACATGAAAACAACAGCTGTTCGTATCATTCCAAAAGGAAAAGAAGGCGATATGATTGAGTTTGGTGGCCTTCTTGGTACAGCTCCAGTAATGAAAGTCAATGGTGCTTCGTCTGTTGATTTCATCTCTCGCGGTGGACAAATCCCAGCACCAATCCATAGTTTTAAAAATTAAGAGATTAGGAGAAAATGATGAAAAAAGAAATGAAACATGCTTTAGTAGCTTTAGGACTGTCGACTTTACTAGTTCCAACTTTTGCCAGTCAAGTAGTTTCTGCGCAGGAAAATGATACGAATTAAAGAAATGAAAGTCTATATAAAACACAAGCAGATTTAGAGAATGTAGCTAGAAATTATTCTGAACAAGTGAAGAAAAAATTATTGGAAGAAATTGATGGCATTGATTGGAATACTGTACAATTTAAAGATGATGATGTCTTAAAACTCAAGACTGTCGTAGTTAAAAGATTAGCTGAGGTCACAGAGGAAAATATAAATAGATTTTCAAAAAATGGTTACTATTATTCGTTTGAATTCGAAGAAATTGTCAATAGAATAAAAAGTGATGTGCCTAACTTTTTAGGATATGTTTTTTATATAGCTAGAATAAAAAAATATGACTTACTACTTCAGCAAGTAGAAAAAGATAGTAACTTATACTCATCTGAAGAAAAGGAAAAAATAATTAGCGATTTAAAAATGTTTTACGGACCATTAACAGGCTGGTCGATACCTCGGGACCGTAATTATTTTGGTGATTACGATCCAGAAAATAATACTAATTTAACATTAAAAGATTATGTTCAAAATTTATCAACTTTTTATAAAAATGTTGATAAATCGAGTCCTAGTTTAATTCCTACGCAAAAAAACATTGAAAAGTTGAATGATGTAGCTTTTATTCAAAGAGAAGATATCAGAAGTGATGCTGGTCTTTTAGGTGCGGACAAGCTTAAATTATTCAAAGAAATAGCTCAGATAGTTAAAGAAGCGGAATACAAAATTAAAAAAGAAGCAGGTCTAATATATAAGGAAGAACCTGAAATAAGACATATGCTATCCCCTGAAGAGTTATCTGTCTTTACTAAGCGTATCGAAGATGTTTACCAAGGTAAAGCTAAGCCTAAGGTGACAAAAGAAGAGGCTATTCAAGCAGTTTCTACGGTTACATCAGCCACAGTTTCATCTTCATCTCAAGCTACCGTTACTGCTAATGGAGAGACTAAGAAGGATTATCAAGCAAGTAAGTGGTTTAAAGAGTCTGGCAAATGGTACTACAATGACCTTTCGGGCAATCTTGTCAGAAACCGCTGGGTAGGCCGTTATTATCTAAAAGCAGATGCTTCAATGGCTGCAAGTGAATGGATTTATGATGAAGATTATAAGAGCTGGTTTTATGTAGATTCAACTGGTAGTTATGTGGAGAAAGCTTGGCAGGGCGAATACTACCTAAAACGTGGCGGTTACATGGCTAAGAGCGAGTGGGTATTTGATTCTCAGTATGATAGTTGGTATTATCTGAACCAAGATGGTAAGTACGCTCGTAACCAATGGATTAAGGATGGAGATAAGTGGTATTATTTGCTAGCTGATGGAAAATTAGCAAAAAATATGACCATTAACGGTTATAAAGTAAATGAAAAAGGTGAATGGGTTTAATTTTTAAGTTCTATTTAAGGTTGGATGTGTATACTATAATCATTAAATAAAGACCTCCTAATATTATTTGAAACAGATAACACTGATTTAGTTTGAATTTGATTTTCATCTAATATCTTTATTTAATAGAACTCCTAAACTTTTTCATAATAATCTCCTGCAAAAGTCGCCTGTCTGGGTGGCTTTTGTTTTATCATCCATGATATAATAGAAGCAAACGGAGGACGGAAAATGGTAAAAGTACGATTGTATTTGGTACGTCATGGCAAGACTATGTTTAACACGATTGGTCGTGCGCAAGGTTGGAGTGATACTCCCTTAACAGCTGAAGGTGAGCGAGGGATTCAAGAGTTAGGAATCGGTTTGCGAGAATCTGGTCTGCAGTTTGAGCGTGCTTATTCGAGTGATTCTGGTCGCACTATTCAGACAATGGGAATTATCCTTGATGAACTTGGCTTGCAGGGAAAAATCCCTTATCGCATGGACAAGCGTATCAGAGAATGGTGTTTTGGTAGCTTTGACGGAGCCTACGATGGTGATCTTTTCATGGGAATCATTCCTCGTATCTTTAATGTGGACCATGTTCACCAATTGTCTTATGCTGAACTGGCTGAGGGCTTGGTGGAGGTTGATACAGCTGGTTGGGCTGAAGGCTGGGAAAAACTCAGTGGCCGAATCAAGGAAGGCTTTGAAGCGATTGCCAAAGAAATGGAAGAACAAGGTGGGGGCAATGCCCTTGTCGTTAGCCACGGAATGACCATTGGAACCATTGTTTATCTGATCAATGGTATGCATCCACATGGTCTCGATAATGGTAGTGTGACCATCCTTGAATATGAGGACGGCCAATTTAGCGTGGAGGTTGTCGGTGACCGTAGTTACCGAGAATTAGGACGGGAGAAGATGGAAGAAACATCTATTTAATCAGTCTAGACTTGCTTGCCATGAGCTAGGGATTTGATAGGAATATCAAGATAAGAAAAAACAGCCGAGGATAATCCTTTCGGCTGTTTTTGATGGGGAAAACTAAAGTGTAATGCTATTGCTTTTAGAGATTTTCATAAACAAGAGCAAGGAACCTACTGTTAGAACAGTCAGGATAGTTGACAAGGCTGCGGCTACACCGTAATTTCCTCTGAGAACCTCTGTATAAATGGCTACAGTCATTGTTCTTGTTTTGACATTGTAGAGGAGGATAGAAGTAGAGAGTTCTGAAATCATTGTAACCCAAGATAGGATGGCTCCAGAAATGATACCAGATAGCATCATTGGAGTTGTAATCTTAGCAAAGGTATTGAGACGACTACTTCCTAAGCTTTCAGCGGCTTCTTCAATACTTGGGGCTATTTGTTGCAAGCTAGCAACAGATGAGCGAATCGTATAAGGCAATCTTCTGACAGATAGGGACATAATTAAGATGAAAGCTGTTCCTGTAATCATAAGAAATCCACTTCCAAATAGACCGGTATTGAAGGAAGAAATGAAGGCAATCCCTAGAACAGTTCCTGGTACAATATAAGGGACCATACTGAGGCTGTCAATTAAGTTTGTAAACAAATTCCGTTTTCTAACGGCTAGGTAGGAGATAAATGTTGCAAATAAAACAACTAGAACTAAGGCAATCAAAGGGATACGAATGGTATTGAAAATAGCAGATCCCATACGATTGAAAGCTACCTTGTAACTGTTTAGAGAATAACCTTTGACAAATACCATACCTGATGTTTTTAGGAAAGAAGTATAAATCAAGTAGACTTGAGGTAGAACAGAGAACAAGATAATTCCGTAGACTGTTGCATAAATGGCAACCATTTTTCCTTTTGTAGTTTTTTTAGGCTCAATTGGATGGAGCGAATTCATGCTGAAACTGTAGCGATTTGAAATGTATTTTTGGATAAGGAAAATTGCCAAGGCAATGATAATCGCCATAATTGCTAAAGCAGATGCAAAAGCAGAATTTCCTCCAACCTCGCTAATGAATTGGGTATAAATTAAGACGGGGAAAGTCCGATATCCTTCACCAATTAACATCGGTGTTCCAAAGTCTGAGAATGCTCTCATAAATACAAGTAGGGCAGCAGCCAGTAAGGTTGGAACTAGGAGAGGTAAAACAACCGTTACGATACGCTTAAATCCGAAGGACCCCATGCTTTCAGCGGCTTCAAGTAGAGAATTGTCAATACTTTTCATTGTCCCAGCAACGTATAGAAATACTAGTGGGAATAATTGTAGTGTAAAGACAAGTACAATTCCTTTGAATCCATAAATATCGATAGCTGGAAGATGAAGGGTATTTGTCAGGAATTTAGTGATGACCCCATTTCGTCCCAACAAGAGAATCCAGGAGTAGGCTCCCACGAAAGGAGCTGACATGGAAGCAATGATAATCAATATTTGTAGAAATTTCTTCCCCTTGAAGTCATACATAGAGAAGAGATAAGCTAATAAGGTTCCTACAACTAAGGAAGTGACAGTAGCGGTAATGGAAACCTTGAAACTATTGACGAGTGTCTCAGAGTAGTAGGCTTTACTAAAGAAAGTGACAAAATTAGCTAGTGAGAATTGTCCTTCATGTATGAGTGCTTGCTTGAGCACGGTAACGATAGGATACACGAGAAAGACAAGATAGGTAAGAAAGATGAAGAAAGAGGAGGCTGTCCAAATATTTAGTTTTTTACGTTCCATGGTTGACTCCTTTTATCAGGTTTTGAGAACCATCTGCAGAAAAGACGTTTAATTTTTGAGTATTGATTCGTAGACGAATACGATCGCCTTTTTGTATATCTTCTTCAAAAGTTGATTCTTCGCTAACTTGAATTTTTGAGGCAAAGCCTGTCTCGATGAAGTATTCAGTATTCAGTCCAAGATAGACGCTATCGCTAATAGTGCCTTCAATATCTCCAGATTCATCTTTGATAAACTCTTCAGGACGAATGCTTACATGAATAGCTTGTTCCTCAGCCTGATCAAGAGCTGGCATTCGAAGGGCATAGCCGTCTGAAAAGACGATGTAAGCGCCGTCGCTCCGTTTTTCGAGATTGGCAGGGATAATATTTGTACGTCCGATAAAGGTGGCCACAAACTCATTAGCTGGTTTATGATAGAGTTCTTTTGGTCGGCCGATTTGTTGGATGACTCCGTCTTTCATAACAGCAATTTGATCTGAAATAGCCATGGCTTCTTCTTGGTCGTGGGTTACATAAACGGTTGTAATTCCCACTTCGTGTTGGATTTCTCGAATGGCTTGACGCATATCCAAGCGAAGTTTGGCATCTAGGTTACTAAGTGGCTCGTCCATGAGGAGAACACTTGGATTAACAGCTAAGGCGCGTGCCAAGGCGACACGTTGTTGTTGTCCACCACTAAGTTTATCGGGCTTGCGATCCGCATATTGAGCAATTTGCATGAGTTCAAGATACTTGTTGGTCTGTTGGATCAATTCTTCTTTTGGAACCTTCTTTTGCTTAAGACCAAAAGCAACATTATCTCGGACAGTCAAATGTGGAAAAATAGCGTAGTTTTGGAAAACCATCCCGATATTGCGTTTGCTGGGTTCCATATTATTGATTTTTGTATCATCGAAGTAAAATTCTCCACCTTCGATACTGTTGAAACCTGCAATCATACGAAGAAGGGTCGTTTTCCCACAACCTGAAGGCCCAAGAAGGGTAAAGAGACTTCCTTTTGGAATTGTAATGTTCAAATTCTCAATAACAGGGACATCGTGGTAGATTTTTTTGGCGTTAATAATTTTGATCTCACTCATAGTGAACCTCTTTTACTGTTTAGATTGGATATCTGTAAAGACTTCGTTGTATTTCTTAACGATATCTGATTTATTCTTGATGACATAATCATAATCTTCAGTGAGTGTTTTGATTTTGTCAATTGGTTTCATATTTTCGCTTGTTTTAGCATTTTTACGAACAGGACGGTTAGTAGTGGTTGTACCAAGTGTATCTTGTACTTCTTGAGAGATAATAAAATCGATAAATTTCTTGGCATTTTCCATATTTTTAGCTTTTTTAACGATAGCAGCACTAGCAGGTAGGAAGACTGTTCCTTCTTTTGGATAGACTACCTTAATGTTAGCTCCGTCATTTAAGAGTTTAACTGCTGGATCTTCATAAGAGAGACCAACAGCCATTTCTCCGTCAGCGACTGCTTTATAGACACCAGATGAGCTTGAACCGATTTTACCATCAATAAGTGTGAAGAGATCTTTTACATAAGACCAAGCTTTATCGTCTTTGTAACCACCTTGAGCTTGTAGCATATTTGTTAATTGAGCAAAGGCGCTAGAAGAGTTTGCTGGGTCAGCAGTTGCGATTTTTCCTTTTAGTTCAGGTTTGAGAAGGTCGCTATATCCTTCGATGTTCATGCCTTTCGTTAAATCAGGATTGACGATTAAAACGCTACCATCTAGTGTATAAGGTGTAGAGTAGCCAGTTGTGTTTTGATATTCTTTGATAACATTATCATTTTCTTTTGAAGTATAGTTTTCAAAGAGTTCTCCGTGGGTAGCATATTGCGTATAAGAACCACCAAAGATGACATCGGCTACAGGAGCTTCTTTTTCTGACTCTAGTTTTTTGAAAAGTTCTCCAGTACCAGCTTGAATCAGTTCTACTTTGATACCATATTTTTCTTCAAAGGCAGGAATAGTTGCTCCGATTAAGCCCTCTGAGTTTGGTGAATAAACGACTAGCGAACCGCCGTCTCCTTTATCAGATGAACCGCCATCGGCAGATTCATTAGAAGAACAAGCAGCAAGACCAAAAAGAGCTAGTCCGCAAGCAGCATAATACATCCATTTCTTTTTCATGATGGATACCTCCGTTATGTTATTTAAGTTTATTTTAAAACAATGTAAGCGTTTTTAAAACCGACAATTCTATTCTATTAGAGTAAAATTCTCTACAAAAAGAAGAATAGCTTATTTTACTATTCTTCCGAGTGATTTCAATTCCTTTGGGGAAATATGGAGATACTTTTTAAATACTTTGGCAAAATATTTATAGTCTGAAAATCCAACTTGGTCAGAGATGTCGCTTAGAGGGGAGTTGGGAGATTCAGCCATCTTATCTATAGCTTGTTTCAGGCGATATTGTAAGATATATTCATTTAGAGTCATGGGGAAGTCTTCTTTGATAACCTTATATAGATAGCTTTCGCTATAGTTTAAAGCTTCAGCAATAGTCGCAATCGTAAAATGCTCTGCATAATGCTTGTGGACAAAGGAAATCATTTGTTGAATGATTTGGTTTTGTGTATCAACCTGTTGGATAGAGGTGAGTAAAGTTTGATATTCTTCTAAAAAAGGAGTTTCTTGATAGGTGCTACCTTGTAATCGCAAAACAATGTTTTGAAGACATTCTGTCAATTCCTTGGTATCAATTGGCTTGGATAAGAAATCGACTGCTCCATATTGCATGGCTTTTTTGGCATTTTGAAAATCGTTATAACCTGATAAGATAACTTTTTCATAGGAAAGGGTACGAGTGGCTTCGAACATCATAAAAGCATCCATAATTGGCATGGTGATGTCTGTTAAGACAATATGAGGTTCTTTTTCTTGGATGAGTTTCATTCCCTCTTGACCGTGACTGGCAGTTCCTACGACTTGGATACCTAAGGCAGAGTAGTCTACGGCAATCTCTAGCCATTTTCGGATGAGGTGTTCATCTTCTACGATAATGAGCTTAAACATGAGTTAGTCCTTTCGTTATAAATTTGACCCAAGTTTCTCCTTGGCGATTGACTCCTAAATCTAGCTGGACATCAGAAAAGAAATTGCTCAATCGTTTATAGCTGTTCACGATGCCATGCTGGGTATGAGGGCTTTCTAAAGAGTCTAAAATAGCGAGTCTCTCTTGTTTTGTGAGCCCTCCGGCATTATCCTTGACTAAAAAAGTCAGAGAATCTGATTCCAAGGTAATTTGGATATCAATATGAAGATCAATACGGTATTGCATCCCATATTTTATAGCATTTTCTACTAGAGGAAGTAAGAAAAGCTTAGGGATAGGCTGCTTGTCGACAGTTTCTGGACAGACAATATCATAAGAAAAGTGCTCAAAACGAATTTTATGGATCGTAAGGTAATCCTCTATAATCTTTAAATCCTGACAAATGGTTGTTTCTTTTTCTAAATCCGTGATACTGTAGCGAAGAATGCGCGTGAGATTTTGAATTAGGTCTTGTGTGAGAGTGGCATCCATTAAAGAAGTGATTTTAATCGTTTCAAGTGTATTGTAGAGAAAATGAGGATTGAACTGAGCTTCCAGCATTTTTCTTTCAAAAATCCACTTTTCTTTTTCTATGGTCAACATTTTATGATGAAGTTGATCTAATTCGTACAACATATTGTTGATTTTTTCTGCCATAAACTCAAACTCATCACCTGTTTGTAGAGAAAGCCTTTTTTCTGCTTGTTTAGGAATTTCTTGAAGTTGGTAAACCAAACTTTCAATAGGAACAGCGTTGTGTGTGGCAATTTTATGAGCAATTCGTCTTGCTTGCCAGAAGTAGAGGAAGAATATACATAAGGTGAGGACGGAGGCTAGGCCGAGTAAGCTAGGAATGGGAAAGAAGGATTGAAAAGTATAGATTGAAAAAATAGCACCGACTTTTTCTTTTTGAACAATAAGCGGTTCATTCGCATACCAGTGGGTGCGAGAGTGTAGGAGTTTTTCATCCAATTTTTCAAGAGTGGAACGAGTGAACTGATTTGTATTGTTAGAAAACATATTTCCAAAACTATCGGTAATGATGTATTTGGAATTGATCATTGGGAAACTTGAGATGAAATCATTCTCATTTACGAAAGCAATAGTATAGGCCTTAACTCGTTGGTTTTGGACTAGTGGTTTGATAAAGAGTGTGTAATGTCGCTTATCTGAAGAGAGTGCAATTTTTTCTGTCACTTTTTCTTGAGAAGGATTTTGAATGAGTAGTTTTAGATAGTAGGGAGATAAAATACTTTCTTGATGATTTCGATTGGTACTAAATAGTAATTCACCTGTATCACTTAGGATAATGAGGTCAGAACTAAGTTTTAATTTAGCTTTTGTCTCGTAAAATAAGCTAAAGACTTCTCGTTCTGTGTGTTTGCCATCCAAAAATCCAGGAATCATTTTATGGTTCATAGTAGTCAGGAGCTCATTATTTGCTTCTTTCATTTCTTGAACCTGTTTGACAATCTGTCTCGTATCTTTGGAGAGTTGTTGCTTTTGTAAAAAATAGGAAAAACCAAAAAGTAAAATGAGCAGTAAAAGAGAGGTCACAAAGGCTGCGATAGAGCTTCTATGGAGAATTTCTTTTTGGAGAGATTTTTTAAAGGAATGAGACATCCGCTACCTCCTTGGAAGGGTTTTCTGTTATAAGTATAGCAGTTTAAAAATTTTAGAGCAAGGTAAAATAGAAAAGGTTTGGCTAAAATTTTTTAGCTAAACCTTTTGAAAAGTTAAGTATGTATTATAGATGCTTGTTATCTGCAAATAGCTAGAGCATTTCAAGGAGATAAACTAGAAATAGCAATTAATATGATGGTTCAGAAATACCTTTTGATAATCAATAAGATCCTCAGGATGAAGTGCGTTGACTCCATCCATTTCATATTTTCGATTTAATAAACGATATTTGTTTTCACCAAATTGATGAAAAGGGAGTAGTTGAACTTGGTCGATATTTAATGAGTTAAATAGAGTAGCGAATTCTTCTGCATCCTCTAAACTATTGTTAAAATCAGGAATAACAGGGATTCTTAAAACGATAGTTTTATTTTGAGAAAAAGCATAATGAATGTTTTTAATAATCATTTGATTAAAAACCCCAGTCACTTTTTTATGTTTTATAGAATTATAATGTTTTAGGTCTGTGTAGATAAAATCCACATATTGGATTAAATCAATAAATTTTTCATGATCAACAAAGGCAGTAGTTTCAATGGCAGTGTGTATGTGATGTTCTTTAGCTGACTTTAAGATGGCTTTAGCAAATTCAAACTGAGCAAATATTTCACCTCCTGATAAAGTTAAACCTCCACCGGATTCTTCGTAAAATTCTTTGTCTTTTAATACCTCTGTAATAATTTCTTCAACAGTCTTTTCTTCACCGACTAAGGTGAATTTCTCTCGTTGAGCATCTTTCATTTTTTCAGGTTTCATTTTTTGAGATTCAGGATTAGAACACCATGGACAGCGCAGAGGACATCCTTTTAAAAAAACAGTTGTACGAATACCCGGACCGTCATGAATTGAAAAGTGTTGAATATTAAAAATAATTCCTTTAGATATTTCCATAAGAGTTCCTCCTCTTTATAATTCTATCCTATCACAAAAACGAAAGAAAAACAATTACGAACGAAAGTTTAATTTGTTGTTTTTTGCTTTTTATTTTGGTAGAATAAAACGGAGGTGTAAAATGAAAAGATTGGAACAAATTATTAAATTAGTATCAGAATATGAAAAGATTGATGTTAATACATTATCGGAAAAATTAAATGTATCGAAAGTAACGATTAGAAAAGATTTAGATAAATTAGAGTCAAAAGGTTTATTACACAGAGAGCATGGATATGCTGTGTTAAATAGTGGAGATGACTTAAATGTACGTTTGTCAATTAACTATGAAATTAAGAGAAAAATTGTTCAGGAAGCAGTAAAATTGGTGTCAGATAATGAAACAATAATGATAGAATCTGGATCGACCTGTGCTTTACTTGCTGAGGAAATTTGCAAGCAAAAAAGAAATGTTACGATTGTAACAAATTCATTTTTTATAGCAAATTTTGTGAGAGCTTATGATTCATGTCGTATTATTGTTCTTGGTGGAGAGTTTCAGAAGGATTCACAGGTTACTGTGGGACCTTTATTAAAAGAAATGATACAGACTTTTCATGTGCATCAAGCTTTTGTTGGGACAGATGGTTACGATAAAGAGATGGGCTTTACAGGAAAAGATTTAATGCGCAGTGAGGTAGTTCAATATATTTCAGCAGCGTCGGATAAAGTCATTGTACTAACTGACTCAAGTAAATTTGATAAAAGGGGTACAGTAAGAAGATTTGCTTTAAGTCAAGTCTATGAAGTAATAACAGACGAAAAACTTTCTAAACAAAATATAGCTACATTAGAAAATGCTGGGATAATGGTTAAGGTAGTTTCGTAAGAGGTTAAATGTATGAATCAAGATAGGAATAAACTGCTCTCTAAAATTGCTTATCTGTATTATATTGAAAACTTAAATCAGTCACAAATAGCAGCAAAATTAGGAATTTATAGAACCTCTATTAGTAGAATGTTAACAGAAGCAAGGAATGCAGGAATTGTTAAAATTGAAATAGAGAATTTTGATACCAATATGTTTAAGTTGGAAAATTATGTAAAAGAAAAATATGGTCTGGAAAGTTTAGAAATTATTCCAAATGAATTTGATGATAATCCAACAATTTTATCTGAAAGAATTTCTCAAGTTGCAGCAGGTGTCCTTAGGAATTTAATTGATGATAATATGAAAATTGGCTTTTCTTGGGGGAAAAGTTTAAGTAATTTAGTAGATTTAATCCACAGCAAAAGTGTCCGAAATGTTCACTTCTATCCTCTGGCAGGTGGTCCTAGTCACATACACGCTAAATACCATGTGAATACACTGATTTATGAAATGTCTAGAAAATTTCATGGAGAATGTACATTTATGAATGCAACAATTGTGCAAGAAAATAAATTGTTAGCAGATGGTATTTTGCAATCAAGATATTTTGAAGATTTGAAAAATAGTTGGAAAGATTTAGATATAGTTGTGGTTGGGATTGGTGATTTTAGTAATAAAGGAAAACATCAATGGTTAGACATGCTTACAGAGGATGACTTTAAAGAATTGACAAAAGTTAAAACTGTAGGGGAAATTTGTTGTCGATTCTTTGATTCAAAAGGTAAAGAAGTCTATGAGAACTTACAGGAAAGAACGATAGCAATCTCTTTGGAAGATTTAAAAAATATTCCTCAAAGTTTAGCTGTTGCTTACGGTGATACGAAAGTATCTGCGATTCTTTCTGTCTTGCGTGCTAATTTAGTAAATCATTTGATTACAGATAAAAATACCATTTTAAAAGTTTTGGAAGAAGATGGGGATTTTACTTTTAGAGAGATTCTAGGTGAGTGAAAATGATAGACTGATCAGTTTATCGTTTTTTCTTTTTAGTCAACTGCACATTTGTGCTTATATAAATAAAAATTGTTTATTTGTTGATTTTTGGATTGACAAGTTTCTTATGTAGTTGTATCCTATAGTTACAAAAGAAAATTTTAAAATTTCAAATGAAAAAAGCTTTTTACATAGTGAAATGAGGAGGAATTTATGGAAATGATTGTTCCAGATCAAATTATCATGGGTTTAATTTTATATGCTGGCGATGCGAAACAACATATTTATAAAGCATTAGATTACATAAAAAACGGTACATGTGAACGATGTGAAGAAGAAATCCAGCTAGCTGATGCAGCCCTATTAGAAGCCCATAATCTACAAACAAAATTCTTGGCACAGGAAGCATCTGGTACAAAGACAGAAATTACAGCTCTCTTTGTTCATTCACAAGATCATCTCATGACTAGCATGACGGAGATTAATTTAATCAAAGAAATTATTAGTTTGAGAAAAGAACTTAATAAAAAATAATACTAGAGTATTAACATAGAGGAGGAAAATATAATGGTGAAGATTGGTTTGTTTTGTGCAGCAGGCTTTTCTACTGGTATGCTTGTAAATAATATGAAAATTGCAGCGCAATCTAGTGGAGTTGATGCAGAAATAGAGGCGTTTTCTCAGTCTAAGTTAGCGGATTATGCCCCAAATCTAGATGTTGCACTGTTGGGGCCTCAAGTTGCTTATACATTAGATAAATCAAAAGAAATTTGTGATAAGTGTGATGTTCCGATAGCTGTTATTCCGATGATGGACTATGGTATGTTAGATGGGAAAAAAGTATTAGATTTGGCCCTATCTTTGATTAGTGGGTAAGAAAAGGAGATTTATTATGGCAAAGATGGATGTTCAAAAAATCATTGCACCTATGATGAAGTTTGTGAATATGCGTGGTATTATAGCTCTAAAAGATGGTATGTTAGCAATTTTGCCATTGACAGTAGTTGGTAGTTTATTCTTGATTATGGGACAATTGCCATTTGAAGGATTAAACAAGAGCATTGCTAGTGTATTTGGAGCAAATTGGACAGAGCCGTTTATGCAAGTATATTCAGGAACTTTTGCGATTATGGGTCTAATTTCTTGTTTTTCAATTGCCTATTCTTATGCTAAGAATAGCGGAGTAGAGGCTTTGCCAGCTGGGGTTCTATCTGTATCTGCGTTCTTTATTTTGCTAAGATCATCTTATATCCCTAAACAAGGTGAGGCAATTGGGGATGCTATTAGTAAAGTTTGGTTTGGAGGTCAAGGAATTATAGGTGCTATCATTATAGGTTTGGTAGTAGGAAGTATTTATACCTTCTTTATAAAGAGAAAAATTGTTATTAAGATGCCAGAACAAGTTCCACAAGCTATTGCCAAACAGTTTGAAGCAATGATTCCAGCATTTGTAATTTTCTTACTTTCTATGATTGTATATATTTTAGCGAGCTCATTGACTAATGGCGGAACATTCATAGAAATGATTTATTCTGCTATTCAAGTTCCATTGCAAGGTTTAACTGGATCTTTGTATGGTGCAATTGGAATTGCATTCTTTATATCATTTTTGTGGTGGTTTGGTGTTCATGGACAATCGGTAGTAAATGGAGTAGTGACAGCTCTGCTTTTATCTAATCTTGATGCTAATAAAGCTATGTTAGCCTCTGGGAATCTATCATTAGAAAATGGTGCACATATTGTTACTCAACAATTTTTAGATTCATTTTTAATTCTATCTGGTTCAGGGATTACGTTTGGACTTGTAGTTGCGATGCTTTTTGCATCAAAATCTAAACAGTACCAAGCGTTAGGGAAAGTAGCAGCTTTTCCAGCAATATTTAACGTAAATGAGCCAGTTGTATTTGGATTTCCGATTGTCATGAATCCAGTTATGTTTGTACCTTTCATTCTTGTTCCTGTACTTGCAGCTGTTATAGTATATGGAGCTATTGCAACAGGTTTCATGCAGCCATTTTCAGGAGTTACATTACCTTGGAGTACCCCAGCTATTATATCAGGATTTATGGTTGGTGGATGGCAAGGAGTTATTACTCAGCTAGTGATATTAGCGATGTCTACATTAGTTTATTTCCCATTCTTTAAAGTACAGGATCGTTTAGCTTATCAGAATGAAGCATGATAATTCTAAAAAAACATTTGTGTATTATCATTAAACACACACATTTGTGCTAAAAATTAGAGAGTTAAAGTTTTTCTAGTTAAAAGCTTGAAATTTTCTAAAAAACCAGGTATTATATTTTCGAAAGAAACAAAAATATTTTCGAAAGAAAGGTGTTTATTATGGTAAATAAAGAAGTAGCAAGAACGACAATCAAGACAGAATATTTTGGTAGCCTTACTGAAAGGATGAACAAATATCGAGAAGATGTTTTAAATAAAAAACCTTATATTGATGCTGAGAGAGCGGTTCTAGCAACACGCGCTTATGATCGATATAAGGAACAACCTAATGTCCTAAAACGCGCCTATATGCTGAAAGAAATTTTGGAAAATATGACTATCTATATCGAAGAAGAATCTATGATTGCGGGAAATCAAGCTTCTTCCAATAAAGATGCTCCTATTTTTCCAGAATATACGCTAGAATTTGTTCTCAATGAGTTGGATCTTTTTGAAAAGCGTGATGGAGATGTTTTCTATATTACAGAAGAAACAAAAGAACAACTTAGAAGTATTGCTCCGTTTTGGGAAAATAATAATTTACGTGCTAGAGCTGGTGCCTTGTTACCTGAAGAAGTATCTGTTTATATGGAAACAGGATTCTTCGGTATGGAAGGTAAGATGAATTCTGGAGATGCTCACTTAGCAGTTAACTATCAGAAACTGTTGCAATTTGGTTTAAGAGGTTTTGAAGAGCGGGCTCGTAAAGCGAAAGCAGCTCTAGATTTAACAGATCCAGCAAGTATTGATAAATATCATTTTTACGACTCTATATTTATCGTAATCGATGCTATTAAAGTATACGCAAATCGCTTTGTTGACCTTGCTAAAAGTTTAGCCGAAAACGCAAATCCTAAACGTAAGAAAGAATTACTTGAGATTGCAGATATTTGCTCTCGAGTCCCATATGAACCGGCAACTACTTTTGCAGAAGCTATTCAATCAGTCTGGTTTATTCAATGTATTTTACAAATTGAATCTAATGGTCACTCTCTTTCATACGGCCGTTTTGATCAATATATGTATCCATATATGAAGGCTGATTTAGAAAGTGGTAAAGAAACAGAAGATAGCATTGTTGAACGTCTGACAAATCTTTGGATTAAGACAATTACAATTAATAAGGTTCGCAGTCAAGCACATACATTTTCTTCAGCAGGAAGTCCTTTATATCAAAATGTTACAATTGGTGGACAGACTCGAGATAAGAAGGATGCTGTTAACCCATTATCTTATTTGGTATTAAAATCAGTTGCACAAACTCATCTACCGCAACCTAATCTAACTGTACGTTACCATGCAGGTTTAGATGCTCGTTTCATGAATGAGTGTATTGAGGTGATGAAACTTGGTTTTGGTATGCCTGCATTTAATAATGATGAGATTATTATTCCTTCTTTTATTGCAAAAGGAGTAATGGAAGATGATGCTTATGACTACAGTGCCATTGGATGTGTTGAAACGGCAGTTCCAGGAAAATGGGGATATCGTTGCACAGGTATGAGTTATATGAACTTCCCTAAGGTTCTACTTATCACGATGAATGATGGAATTGATCCGGCTTCGGGTAAACGGTTTGCACCAAGTTTTGGTCATTTTAAGGATATGAAGAACTTTTCTGAGTTAGAAAATGCTTGGGATAAAACACTAAGATATTTGACACGAATGAGTGTTATTGTTGAAAATTCTATTGATTTATCATTGGAACGAGAAGTTCCTGATATTCTATGTTCAGCATTGACTGATGATTGTATTGGTCGTGGAAAACACCTTAAAGAAGGTGGAGCAGTATATGATTATATATCAGGTTTGCAAGTTGGAATTGCAAATTTGTCGGATTCATTAGCTGCAATTAAAAAATTGGTATTTGAGGAAGAACGTATAAGCCCAAGTCAGCTTTGGCATGCATTGGAAACAGATTATGCCGGAGAAGAAGGTAAGGTCATTCAAGAAATGTTGATTCATGATGCACCTAAGTACGGTAATGATGATGATTATGCTGACAAATTGGTTACTGCTGCTTATGACATTTATGTTGATGAAATTGCTAAATATCCTAATACACGTTATGGAAGAGGACCTATTGGCGGAATTCGTTATTCAGGAACATCTTCTATCTCAGCCAACGTAGGACAGGGACGTGGGACATTAGCAACTCCAGATGGACGCAATGCGGGTACACCGTTAGCAGAGGGTTGTTCACCATCACATAATATGGATCAACACGGCCCTACATCTGTTTTAAAATCTGTTTCAAAATTACCAACAGATGAAATCGTAGGTGGGGTTCTCTTAAATCAGAAAGTAAATCCTCAAACGTTAGCCAAAGAAGAAGATAAATTAAAACTAATTGCTTTGTTACGAACATTCTTTAATCGTTTACATGGGTACCATATTCAATACAATGTTGTTTCCAGAGAGACGTTGATTGACGCTCAGAAACATCCTGAAAAACACAGAGATTTAATTGTTCGTGTTGCAGGATACTCTGCATTCTTCAATGTTCTTTCTAAGGCAACCCAAGATGATATTATAGGACGTACTGAGCATACTTTGTAAAATAAAGAGGTTCTTTTTATGGAATTTATGCTTGACACATTAAATTTAGATGAGATTAAAAAATGGTCTGAAATTTTACCGCTAGCTGGGGTAACCTCAAATCCCACTATTGCCAAAAGAGAGGGTTCTATTAATTTTTTTGAACGAATCAAAGATGTAAGAGAATTGATTGGCTCTGCACCCTCTATTCATGTTCAGGTGATTTCTCAAGATTTTGAAGGCATCTTAAAGGATGCTCATGAAATTCGTAGACAAGCAGGAGATGATATATTTATCAAAGTACCTGTTACTCCGGCTGGATTACATGCAATAAAGGTGCTAAAAAAAGAGGGCTACCATATCACTGCAACAGCTATTTATACAGTTATTCAGGGATTATTAGCTATCGAAGCAGGAGCGGATTACCTAGCTCCATATTATAATAGAATGGAAAATCTGAACATTGATTCAAATTCTGTCATTCGTCAATTAGCTCTTGCTATTGATAGACAGAACTCTCCTAGTAAGATTTTAGCTGCATCCTTTAAAAATGTAGCACAAGTAAATAATGCTTTAGCTGCAGGTGCGCATGCTGTTACAGCAGGAGCAGATGTTTTTGAATCAGCTTTCGCCATGCCATCTATCCAAAAGGCGGTTGATGATTTTTCTGACGATTGGTTTGTTATTCAAAATGGTCGTTCCATTTAGATAGAGAGGAAATACATATGAGAATTTTTGCTAGTCCTTCGAGATATATTCAAGGGGAAAATGCCTTGTTCGAAAATGCCAAATCAATATTGGATTTGGGAAATCGTCCGATTCTATTATGCGATCAGTTGGTTTATGATATTGTTGGAAAACGATTTGAAGATTACCTACATAGGTATGGTTTCCATATTGTTCTAGCCCAGTTTAATGGTGAAGCTTCTGACAATGAAATCAATCGAGTTGTTGCCTTGGCTGAGAAAGAAAATTGTGATAGTATTATCGGGCTTGGTGGTGGAAAGACGATTGATAGTGCAAAAGCTATTGCAGATTTGATTGAAAAACCTGTTATTATTGCTCCAACAATTGCATCGACCGACGCACCTGTATCTGCTTTATCTGTTATTTATACAGATGAAGGTGCATTTGATCATTATCTATTTTATTCTAAAAATCCAGATTTAGTTTTGGTTGATACAAAAGTTATTTCGCAAGCTCCTAAGCGTTTATTAGCGTCTGGTATTGCAGATGGTTTAGCAACTTGGGTTGAGGCGCGTGCGGTTATGCAGGCAAATGGAAAAACTATGTTGGGACAACAGCAAACATTGGCTGGAGTTGCAATTGCGAAGAAATGTGAAGAAACGCTGTTTGCAGATGGTTTACAGGCTATGGCAGCTTGTGAAGCTAAAGTGGTGACACCAGCATTAGAAAATATTGTTGAAGCTAATACTTTATTGAGTGGCCTAGGTTTTGAAAGTGGAGGATTAGCTGCGGCGCATGCAATTCATAATGGTTTTACTGCATTGACAGGTGACATTCATCATTTAACACATGGTGAAAAAGTAGCTTATGGAACTTTAGTACAACTATTATTGGAAAATAGACCTAAAGAAGAACTTGATAAGTATATTGAGTTTTACAAAAAAATTGGTATGCCAACAACTCTAAAAGAAATGCATTTGGATCAAGTTGGATATGATGATTTAATAAAAGTTGGTAAACAAGCAACTATGGAGGGTGAGACAATCCATCAGATGCCGTTTAAGATTTCGCCTTCAGATGTTGCTCAAGCTATCATCGCTGTAGACGCCTATGTAAATTCAAAATAAACAATAAGGACTACTGTTTTCCAAATGGTAGTCTTTTATTGATCCTCGTATTGAATCCGACGCTCTTCATAAATTAAAAAGCGACACAGGTTGTCGGCTATTTATTGTGAATACATTAATTAGCATTCCAGTCGTATCTTCGGTCTAAAATTAGTATTTTGTGTTGTAAGAGATAAGCTTCTTGTTTTGCTCTTTGATTTCCCGCATACCAATAAGATAAAAAAATGGGTGATAGAGCAATCCATAGTCATCAAAATTAATGAGATACAGTATACAGTTTTTTCTTTTTTCTTTTAACACATTTCAAATTCCCTCAAAAATGGTATAATAGTAACATCACAAAATGGGAGAGAGACCATGAGTTTTTACAATCATAAAGAAATTGAGCCTAAGTGGCAGGGCTACTGGGCAGAACATCATACATTTAAGACAGGAACAGATGCATCAAAACCGAAGTTTTATGCTCTTGATATGTTCCCTTATCCATCTGGAGCGGGTCTGCACGTAGGACACCCAGAAGGTTATACTGCAACCGATATCCTCAGCCGTTACAAACGTGCGCAAGGCTACAATGTCCTTCACCCAATGGGTTGGGATGCTTTTGGTTTGCCTGCAGAGCAATACGCTATGGATACTGGTAATGACCCAGCAGAATTTACGGCTGAAAACATTGCTAACTTCAAACGCCAAATCAATGCGCTTGGATTTTCTTACGACTGGGATCGTGAAGTCAATACAACAGATCCAAACTACTACAAGTGGACTCAATGGATTTTCACTAAGCTTTACGAAAAAGGTTTGGCCTATGAAGCGGAAGTGCCAGTAAACTGGGTTGAAGAGTTGGGAACAGCTATCGCCAACGAAGAAGTTCTTCCTGATGGAACTTCTGAGCGTGGTGGCTATCCCGTTGTCCGCAAACCAATGCGCCAATGGATGCTCAAAATCACGGCTTACGCAGAGCGCTTGCTCAGTGACTTGGATGACCTGGACTGGCCAGAGTCTATCAAAGACATGCAACGCAACTGGATTGGGAAATCAACTGGTGCTAATGTAACTTTTAAAGTAAAAGGAACAGACAAGGAATTTACAGTCTTTACCACTCGTCCTGATACCCTTTTCGGTGCGACTTTCACCGTTTTGGCTCCTGAACATGATTTGGTTGACGCTATCACAAGTCCAGAGCAAGCAGAAGCAGTAGCAGACTACAAACATCAAGCCAGCCTCAAGTCAGACTTGGCTCGTACAGACCTTGCTAAAGAAAAAACAGGGGTTTGGACTGGTGCTTATGCCATCAACCCTGTCAATGGCAAAGAAATTCCAATCTGGATTGCGGACTACGTCCTTGCTAGCTATGGTACAGGTGCAGTAATGGCTGTGCCAGCCCACGACCAACGTGACTGGGAATTTGCCAAACAATTTGACCTTCCAATCGTCGAAGTACTTGAAGGTGGAAACGTTGAAGAAGCTGCTTACACAGAAGATGGTCTTCACGTTAATTCAGACTTCCTAGATGGACTCAACAAAGAAGACGCAATTGCTAAGATTGTGGCTTGGTTGGAAGAAAACGACTGTGGTCAGGAGAAGGTTACCTACCGTCTCCGCGATTGGCTCTTTAGCCGCCAACGTTACTGGGGAGAGCCAATTCCTATCATTCATTGGGAAGATGGAACTTCAACAGCTGTTCCTGAAAATGAATTGCCACTCGTCTTGCCAGTAACCAAGGACATCCGTCCTTCAGGGACTGGTGAAAGTCCACTAGCTAACTTGACAGACTGGCTTGAAGTGACTCGTGAAGATGGTGTCAAAGGTCGTCGTGAAACCAACACCATGCCACAATGGGCAGGTTCAAGCTGGTACTACCTCCGCTATATCGATCCACACAACACTGAGAAATTGGCCGATGAGGATCTTCTCAAACAATGGTTGCCAGTAGATATCTACGTGGGTGGTGCAGAGCATGCTGTTCTTCACTTGCTTTACGCTCGTTTCTGGCACAAATTCCTCTATGACCTCGGTGTTGTTCCGACTAAGGAACCATTCCAAAAACTCTTTAACCAAGGAATGATTTTGGGAA
Source organism: Streptococcus pseudopneumoniae (assembly GCF_038148935.1). Classification (GTDB taxonomy): domain Bacteria; phylum Bacillota; class Bacilli; order Lactobacillales; family Streptococcaceae; genus Streptococcus; species Streptococcus pseudopneumoniae_U. Next base: position 21,678 of record NZ_JBBJZX010000025.1, read on the forward strand.
CAAGCTACCGTGACCACCGTGGCGCTCTTGTGGCAACCGATAAGGTTGAAAAACGTGACGGTTCTTTCTTCCATGTGGAAACAGGAGAGGAGTTGGAGCAAGCACCAGCTAAGATGTCTAAATCGCTTAAGAACGTTGTCAACCCAGACGATGTAGTGGAACAATACGGTGCCGATACCCTTCGTGTCTATGAAATGTTCATGGGACCACTTGATGCTTCAATCGCTTGGTCAGAAGAAGGTCTGGAAGGAAGCCGTAAATTCCTTGACCGTGTTTACCGTTTGATTACAAGCAAGGAAATTGTTGCGGAAAACAATGGCGCTCTTGACAAGGTTTACAACGAAACAGTCAAAGCTGTCACAGAACAAATCGAATCATTGAAATTCAACACAGCCATTGCCCAACTTATGGTCTTTGTCAATGCGGCTAACAAGGAAGATAAGCTTTATGTAGACTACGCCAAAGGCTTTATCCAGTTGATTGCGCCATTTGCTCCTCACTTGGCAGAAGAGCTCTGGCAAAGAGTTGCAGCAACAGGAGAATCTATCTCTTATGTAGCTTGGCCAACTTGGGATGAAAGCAAATTAGTTGAAGACGAAATTGAAATCGTTGTCCAAATCAAAGGAAAAGTCCGTGCTAAACTCATGGTAGCCAAAGACCTATCACGCGAAGAATTGCAAGAAATTGCTCTGGCTGACGAAAAAGTCAAGGCAGAAATTGACGGTAAGGAAATCGTGAAAGTGATTGCGGTACCGAACAAGCTTGTCAACATTGTTGTGAAATAAGATAGGAATCCTTCAGAGTAGAATCTGGGGGATTTTTTGAATCTTCTTATGAAAGTATGGTATACTATGGGCAACTATAAAGTTTGAAATTAGGGAGAAAGCTATGCCAGTAAATGAATATGGTCAGATGATTGGGGAGTCAATGGAAGGTTATACATCCGGTGCACTGCCTTCTATTGATTTCTTAGAAGGGCGTTATGCTCGGATAGAGGCTCTCTCGGTAGAAAAACATGCGGAGGATTTGCTAGCTGTTTATGGCCCTGATACGCCTCGGGAGATGTGGACTTACTTCTTTCAGGAGCCAGTAGCAGATATGGAGGAGTTGGTTAGCCTTTTAAACCAGATGTTGGCTCGTAAGGATCGTTTTTACTATGCGATTGTAGACAAGGCAACTGGTAAGGCTTTAGGAACTTTTTCTCTCATGCGCATTGACCAGAATAACCGAGTAATAGAAGTGGGAGCTGTCACTTTTTCTCCAGAGCTCAAGGGGACTCGGATTGGAACCGAAGCCCAGTATTTACTGGCTCGCTATGTCTTTGAGGAGCTGAACTATCGTCGTTATGAGTGGAAATGCGATGCCTTAAATCTGCCATCCAGACGAGCAGCGGAACGTTTAGGCTTTATTTATGAAGGAACCTTCCGTCAGGCAGTGGTTTATAAGGGACGGACGAGGGATACGGATTGGTTGTCTATGATTGATAAGGACTGGCCTCAAGTCAAAGCTCGTTTGGAAACATGGTTGCGTCCTGAAAATTTTGATAAAAATGGACAGCAGTACAAGAGCTTGAGAGAGCTTTAAGAGGTGTTGATATGATCACTATTAGAAGGCAAGAAATCGTCAAACTAGAGGATGTTTTGCATCTCTATCAGGCTGTTGGTTGGACAAATTATACCCATCAACCTCAGATGCTGGAGCAGGCCTTATCTCATTCATTAGCGTTTTATATGGCGCTTGATGGCGATGCTGTGGTGGGCTTGATTCGTTTGGTTGGAGATGGATTCTCATCAGTATTGGTTCAGGATTTAATCGTTTTACCTATCTATCAGCGTCAAGGGATTGGTAGTCTCTTGATGAAAGAGGCTTTAAAAGATTACAAAGATGCCTATCAAGTCCAGCTGGTGACAGAAGATACAGAAAAAAACGTAAGATTTTATCGTTCTATGGGTTTTGAAGTCTTATCCACCTATGATTGTATAGGGATGACTTGGGCGAATCGAAAAAAATAACAAAACTTGTTTTTTCTTAAGCAAAGTTTAAGGATGGTCTAGTATCATATAGTCATTAAATAAAGACCTCCTAACTTTATTTAATGAAATCCTAAAACTTTTTTTCATCATAATCTCCTAATGAAGTCACCCAATCAGGTGACTTTTTTGTGGGGTGAGGTGATGGTAATAGAATTTTTTTGTAAAATAGTAAAATATGAGAAAAGTTAAGCTAGTTTTAAGCTTTGTCTAGTATCATATAGTTATTAAATAAAGACCTCCTAACTTTATTTAATAAAATCCTAAACTTTTCTTTTTCATAATAATCTCCCTTAACTCCACCCAATCAGGTGGAGTTTTTTGGCTCTATTTCAGGCTTTTGGAGAGTTTTCTAAACATCATTTTCCGATATTTTTCGATATTTTTCGGATTTTGGTCGGGGAATTGGCGGGGACTTTTTGAGATTTTGGCGGGGATTTTTTAGCGAATATGGCTAAGAAATAGGTCTGTTGTCGCTTCAGCTATTTCAAACTCAATTTGATTGTAAGCGACTGTTAATTGAAGGACT
>NZ_JBBJZX010000026.1:0-23891 GCF_038148935.1 Streptococcus pseudopneumoniae
TATTAAGATAAACGTTTCAGACACAGCAAATGGTTCATTTTCACCTTCTAACTCTGGTTCTAGTGTGACTCCGATGAATCACAGTCATGCTACAGCTGCTGACCATAAGAACATGATGGCACCAGCCAAAGAGACTGATAAAGCAATGCCAGCAAATGACCAAATGGAAAAATCAGGCATGAAGACTGAGACTCCAGCTCCAGGTACTACAGATAGCATGCCTGCTGACACCATGACAAGCTCTACCAATACGATGGCAGGTGAAAACAGGACTGCTTCTGCTAACAAGATGTCTGATACGATGATGTCAGATGATAAAGCTATGCTACCAAATACTGGTGAAGCTCAAACATCAATGGCAAGTATTGGTTTCCTTGGGCTTGCGCTTGCAGGTTTACTCGGTGGTCTAGGTTTGAAAAACAAAAAAGAAGAAAACTAATCAGCTAAGGAAATAAATGATGGATAGTGAGCTGACTAAGGCTAGTTTACCAACTCAATCAGCAATCAGGACTTTCTTTCAATAGCAGATTAAAATCATCGTAAAACAATAAAAATAGTGTTATACTTAAAGCAGTATAGCACTGTTTTTATCAAAGGAGAGACAGATGGGAAAGACAATTTTACTCGTCGATGACGAGGTAGAAATCACAGATATTCATCAGAGATACTTAATTCAGGCAGGTTATCAGGTCTTGGTAGCCCATGACGGACTGGAAGCGCTAGAGCTGTTCAAGAAAAAACCGATTGATTTGATTATCACAGATGTCATGATGCCTCGGATGGATGGTTATGATTTAATCAGTGAGGTTCAATACTTATCACCAGAGCAACCTTTCCTATTTATTACTGCTAAGACCAGTGAACAGGACAAGATTTACGGCCTGAGCTTAGGGGCAGATGACTTTATTGCCAAGCCCTTTAGCCCACGTGAGCTGGTTTTGCGGGTTCACAATATTTTGCGCCGCCTTCATCGTGGGGGCGAAACAGAGCTGATTTCCCTTGGCAATCTAAAAATGAATCATAGTAGTCATGAAGTTCAAATAGGAGAAGAAATGCTGGATTTGACTGTTAAATCATTTGAATTGCTGTGGATTTTAGCTAGCAATCCAGAGAGAGTTTTCTCCAAGACAGACCTCTATGAAAAGGTCTGGCAAGAAGACTACGTGGATGACACCAATACCTTGAATGTGCATATCCATGCTCTTCGACAGGAGTTGGCAAAATATAGTAGTGACCAAACGCCCACTATTAAGACAGTTTGGGGCTTGGGATATAAGATAGAGAAACCGAGAGGACAAACATGAAACTAAAAAGTTATATTTTGGTTGGATATATTATTTCAACCCTCTTAACCATTTTGGTTGTTTTTTGGGCTGTTCAAAAAATGCTGATTGAGAAAGGCGAGATTTACTTTTTGCTTGGGATGACCATTGTTGCCAGCCTTGTCGGTGCTGGGATTAGTCTCTTTCTCCTATCGCCGGTCTTTACGTCGTTGGGCAAACTCAAGGAACATGCCAAGCGAGTAGCGGACAAGGATTTCCCCTCAAATTTGGAGGTTCAAGGGCCTGTAGAATTTCAGCAATTAGGGCAAACTTTTAATGAGATGTCCCATGATTTGCAGGCCAGCTTTGCTTCCTTGGAAGAAAGCGAACGAGAAAAGGGCTTGATGATTGCCCAGTTGTCGCATGATATTAAGACTCCTATCACTTCGATCCAAGCGACGGTAGAAGGGATTTTGGACGGGGTTATCAAGGAGTCGGAGCAAGCTCATTATCTAGCAACCATTGGACGCCAGACGGAGAGGCTCAATAAACTGGTTGAGGAGTTGAATTTTTTGACTCTAAACACAGCTAGAAATCAGGCGGAGACGACTAGTAAAGACAGCATCTTTCTGGACCAGCTCTTGATTGAGTGCATGAGTGAATTTCAGTTTTTGATTGAGCAGGAGAGAAGAGATGTCCACTTGCAGGTAATCCCAGAGTCTGCCCGGATTGAAGGAGATTATGCCAAACTTTCTCGCATCTTGGTGAATCTGGTCAATAACGCTTTTAAATACTCAGCTTCAGGAACCAAGCTGGAGGTGGTAGCTAAGCTGGAGAAAAACCAGCTTTCAATCAGTGTGACCGATGAGGGGCAGGGAATTGCCCCAGAGGATTTGGAGAATATTTTCAAACGCCTTTATCGTGTCGAAACTTCGCGCAATATGAAAACAGGTGGTCATGGCTTAGGCCTTGCGATTGCGCGTGAATTGGCCCATCAATTGGGGGGAGAAATCATAGTTACCAGCCAGTACGGCCTCGGAAGCACCTTTACCCTCCTTCTCAAGCTAAATTCCCAAACTAAGTTCCACTACTAATCCAAGTGGAAGTTACTTTGAGAAGTTACCCCCTCCTTCTCAACCTCTCTGGTAGTGAAAATAAAGCCTAAAACCCCTTTACAAATCTAGCCATTCATGGTAAAATGGATTTTGTGTGAAATATCAGCAGGAAAGCATGAAGCTCGTCAACAGGTGTCTTATGATAAGTAACCTTGGCTGTTTAGGCGAAGGGCATCTGCACGAATCAGGGCTTTCTAAGTGACTATTTCCACCGAAATATTATTTATATCAGGAGGACATTCACATGTCACGTTATACAGGACCATCTTGGAAACAAGCTCGTCGCCTTGGCCTTTCACTTACAGGTACAGGTAAAGAATTGGCACGTCGTAACTACGTACCAGGACAACACGGACCAAACAACCGTTCTAAATTGTCAGAATACGGTTTGCAATTGGCTGAAAAACAAAAACTTCGTTTCACTTACGGTGTAGGTGAAAAACAATTCCGTAACTTGTTCGTACAAGCTACAAAAATCAAAGGCGGAATCCTAGGTTTCAACTTCATGCTTCTTTTGGAACGTCGTTTGGATAACGTTGTTTACCGTCTTGGTCTTGCGACTACTCGTCGTCAAGCTCGTCAATTCGTAAACCACGGTCACATCCTTGTTGACGGAAAACGCGTTGATATCCCATCATACCGCGTAACTCCAGGTCAAGTGATCTCAGTTCGTGAAAAATCATTGAAAGTTCCAGCTATCCTTGAAGCAGTAGAAGCTACTCTTGGACGTCCAGCATTCGTATCATTCGACGCTGAAAAATTGGAAGGTTCATTGACTCGCTTGCCAGAACGCGACGAAATCAACCCAGAAATCAACGAAGCACTTGTCGTTGAATTCTACAACAAAATGCTTTAAGATAAGACTTTATATTGTAAGAAGCCTACAACAGTGGGCTTTTTGCTTTGTATTAAAATGTTAATCTCTGGGTTTGTTTAGAGATTTGCTAGTAAGGTTATTGGTGTATCTAAGTCTATCTATTCCAAGAATGACGCGATGTTGATGATATAATATTTTGGCCCCTTCGCTTTAAGGAAGGGAGGTGTTACATATGTTAGAAACTTTACTCACAGTGTTTCTAGCTCCGTTACTTGTTAACGTACTATCTGAGCTTTTCAAGCTATGGATAAAGAGACGTAGCAAGTAGCATTTAACCCTTTAAGAGAGTAGCAAAAAACCCCATCGGTGGCACGGTGGGGCTTTTTTAGCTACATATGCTGTAACTTTACTCACATTGTAAGTTCATTCTAACATATAACACCCAATATTTCAAGCTTTTGTTTTTATATTTCCTTAGAGTGTGTTTGTGTTTTGAGTCCGCTCCACTGAAATTAGCACGCCTCCATTCTACAGTAAAGAAATCAACTCTTTTCTAGGGGATTTCCGCCCTCATTTTTGTCTTTTGTGCTAAAATAGACTTATAAATTGAAAATAAGGAATGTTTATGAAATCGAGTAATGGTTTTTGGAAAGGTTGTCTCTATTTCTGGGGCTTCTTGTTTTTATTGGGCCTTTTGGTTCAATATGCTCTCCCACTTGCGGCTTGCGTCCTGCTAGGCTATGGTGGTTATCGTCTCTATAAACGTTGGCGCTCTCCTCTTTTGCAGGATGCTTCGCTCGATGATCGAATTGAGCTTTTAAAAGCTCGTATTCGTCAGGCGGACAAGGATATTCAGCAATTGGAGGGAACTTTAGTAGAAAAAGGTTCAGATTCCTATAAGAGTCTGGCCAATCAAGTATTGATCGAACTGAGGGAAATCCATCAGGAGGCGGATCGTCTCAAGTCCTATATCGATGATGATGTTTACAACCGTATTGACAACAAAGTTCGTACAGTGCGGGCAACTATCGATGTTCAGCTAGAACGTTTGGATAGAAAAAGTCAGGTAGATCTTGAAAATGCGGAGCCAGAGGAATTAGCTCCAGAATTATCCCAGACCTTGGCCAATATTGCCATTGACCATCAGGCCATTTTAGACAAGATTGCTACCTCTGCCGAGGGGGATAAGGAAGAATTGACGGCCATTCATAGTTTGAAGATGGAGAAATTCAAAACGATTTTAGAAGGCTATTTAAAGATTAAGGCCAATCCGAAGAACTATAATCGGGCAGAAGAACGTTTGCAACAAGCTAAAGCAGCCATCGAACAATTTGACCTTGAGCTGGACCAAGTGTTAAGAGAACTCAATGAAACAGATATGCGTGATTTTGATATTAGTTTGCGTATCCTAGAAAAAGATCGTAAAGAATAGGTTAGAAACAAAGGAGTAACCATGACAGAATTTAATTTCGATATTGACCAGATTGCCAATAATACGGTAGCTAAGGTGGATAAAACAACCCAAATCATCGAGACCAATACTGGCTCAGACAAGACCTTGACCTTCCTTGAAAAGTTGAGCCCTGAGCAGCAAGAAGGAATCAAGGCGCACGTGCCCCAGTTAGTAGACCAATTTGTCACAAATCAAAATGCTCTTTTGGATTTTGGACAATCTGCTGTAGAAGGTGTGAACAATACGGTCAATCGTATCTTGTCAGAGCAAAAGAAACTGCAGATTCCCCAAGTGGATGACTTACTCAAGAATACCAACCGTGAGTTGCAAGGCTTTGTAGTTAAATACAAGAACGCTGAAATTGCTGAGTTAGAAGAAAAGCCAAACTTCTTGCAACGATTGTTTAGCAAGAGTAAAAATACGCTACAAGAATTTTACTTTGACTCAAAAACAGTAGAGCAAAAGCTCGATGGTATGGCTGCCGCAGTGGTCAAGCAAGAAGATGTCTTAGCTCGAAATATCGTCTCAGCTGAGATGTTGATTGAGGACAATACCAAATCCATTGAAAATCTAGTGGGAGTGATTTCCTTTATCGAAGCCAGCCAGACAGAAGCTGGCAAACGCGCTGCCGAACTGAAAGCTCAAGCTGACCAACTCGATACAAGTACGGTAGAATACCAAACCAAATCACAAGAATTGGCTCGTATGGCAGAAGTGGTCAATACCCTTGAACAACAGCACACTGAGTATGTCAGCCGTCTCTATGTTGCCTGGGCAACAACACCTCAGATGCGCAATCTTGTGAAGGTGTCATCTGATATGCGCCAAAAATTGGGCATGCTTCGTCGTAATACGATTCCAACAATGAAGCTTTCTATTGCCCAACTGGGTATTTTGCAACAATCAATGAAATCAGGTGTCGTGGCAGATGCCATTGTCAATGCCAACAATGCTGCCCTTCAGATGCTAGCTGAAACCAGTAAGGAAGTGATTCCGCAGATGGAACGAATTGCCCAAAGCCCGACAGTCGCTGTCGAATCGGTTACCAAACTGGCTGAAAGTCTGGTTGCACAAAACCAAGGTATCGTCGCAGCCATTGAATTGGGTCGTCAGAAACGTGCCCAACTAGAAACAACTATCGTCAAGTCCGCAGAAATGATCAATGATTCTGTCAAACTACGCGATGAAAAAATCGTCCAAGCCCTTCTAAATCAAGGAAAGGCCGCCCAGAAAGAAGTACAAGAATAACACATAAGTCCTCTGTAATGTAAATTTGCAGGGGATTTTGCTTGGTCTAGGAGTTTTTACCAACTATCATTAGTGACCAGCAAGTCAGTTTACTCTGAAATAGAGATAAAAGCATGGGAAATCTTTTCCCAAGGAGTCTTTTATGATACAATAGAAGGAAGTAAAGGCGCTGTTTTTTCGATGCCGCAACGCCTTGGATGAATGAAAAGGAAGAGTCCCTATGGTTTTCAAATTTAAGCGAATAACTAACTTGCATATATATATATAAACTCGCGTTTTCATACCCATTTTCAAAACCTGCCAATCTTTTTGGTAGGCTTTTTGCGTTGTAGAAATGGGGTATGAACATGGCTTACACTTTATCAAAAGAATTAGAACAAGAACTCATCGTTTCAGCACCTGAGTTGCAGCCTAGTTATGCTGCCATCGTAGAATACCTAGAAGCTATCAACCAGAAAGAAGCATCTGGAAGCAATTCTCAGGAACTCCAGAACCAGCTTACTATTCAGCTGGGACGTTTAGAAGATTTGGTGCAGGGCTATATCCAAATAAAGAAGAACCCCCATCACTACCTGGATGCAGATAAAGACCTGACGGCAGCCTATCAAGCCATAAAAGGGACGGAGCAAGATCTTCTCAAAAAATTGCAACATCTCAATCAAGCCGCCTTGCAAGATTTCCATATCAGCCAAAGACTCTCTCCCAAAGACGAGACTGCTATCCCTGTAGCAGGTAAAGCCAAAACCAAACAGGAATTGGCTATCGAGCGAGATTTAATCAACCAGCTGACAAAGGGAGAAAGTCAATGGGTGTATCGATCTGAGTTAAATACTGAAGACCTCCTATGGGGAAACTTTTTTGCCAAGCTGGAAGCTAATAATGTCCGCATTTTGCAAGACCATCCCCTGACAAATTCAGAGAAAAATCAAATTAAAAACCAGCTCAATTTCGTTAACTTCTATGAAGCAGCCAAGTGGATAGCAGGGGAAAATGGCATTGCCAAGGTGCAGGTTCAACGTGAAGACGCCAGTCTAGGCACCATTCGCTTGGAAGTCTTGTGGAGAAACAATGTCGCTGGTGGCAAATCCAGCTATGAGGTTGTCAACCAAGTCATCACAGGCGGAGAAGGGATTCGCCAGCGTCGTGGGGATGTGACTTTGCTGATCAATGGTCTGCCTATGATTAAAATCGAACTGAAAAGCCGTTCTCATTCTTATATGGATGCCTTTCGTCAGATTAAGAAATACGACCAAGAAGGACAGTTCAGAGGTATTTTTTCAAGTCTTCAGATGTTTGTCGTCTCTAATGTCACAGACACTCGTTACATCGCAGCTACCAAAGCCAACAAGCTAAATGAACGCTTCTTGACCAAGTGGGTGGATAGTGAAAATAGCCCCCAACCCCAGCTATTTGACTTTGCAGAGTCTGTCTTGTCGATACCGAGAGCCCACGAGATGGTCATGCAGTATTCTGTCATCGATGATGACAAGAAGGCCTTGATTTTATTGCGTCCCTATCAGGTACATGCCATTGAGGCTATCCGTGAAGCCAGTCGCCAGCGCCAGTCGGGCTATATTTGGCATACGACTGGTTCAGGAAAGACCCTGACCTCTTATAAGGTTTCGCGCAATCTGCTCCAGATTCCATCTATCGAAAAGACAATCTTTGTGATTGATAGGACAGACCTTGACCAGCAGACGACTAGTTCTTTTCAGTCTTACGCAGAGAATGACATGATCGATATCGACGAGACCGATGATACACAGGAATTGGTTAAAAATCTGGCTTCTGATGACCGCCGTGTCGTTGTGACGACCATCCAGAAAATCAATGCCATGATTCGTCAGTTTGATGAAGGCCGTCACCAAAAGGTCTATAATCGTATCAAACAACTCAAACTAGCCTTTGTCGTCGATGAATGCCATCGCGCAGTGACTCCTGAACGCCAACGCCACCTAGAGCACTTCTTTACAAATTCTCTCTGGTATGGGTTTACAGGAACTCCTATCTTTACAGAAAATAAACGTAAACAAAAAGGAGACCTTGCTCAGACAACCGAAGAGCAGTACGGTGACTGCCTCCACCAATATACTGTCAAAGAAGCCATCCATGACAAGGCGGTTCTTGGCTTTAATGTGGAGTATCAGACAACCATGCCTGGTTGGGCAGAAGATGAGATTGATGAGGAGCGCTATGATGACGAAGGCCACATGCTTGCCGTTTTAGATGCCATTCTCAATCGCTCAAGACGCAAACTCGGCTTCCAAAATGGGGTAGGAAAAACCTATGAAGCCATTTTGACCGTCAAAAGTATTGCCCGTGCGCAGACCTATTATAACCTGATTAAACAAGTCAAAAATGGAGAAAAGTCTCTAAGCATCTCGGAAAATGTTAAAAAGGTCTTACCAGACTTTCCTAAGGTTGCTATTACTTACTCAGTGACAGAAAATGAAGCAGACTCCTATGTCAACCAATCCTATATGGAGGAGAGTTTAGAAGACTACAATGCCATGTTTGGTACCCATTTTAGCCTAGCAACCATTGCATCCTACAATAGTGACCTCAACGACCGTCTGGCCCGTAAGAAAGAACGCTTTGCCTTCCGTGAAGAGCAATTGGACCTGGTTATCGTGGTGGATCGCTTGTTGACAGGCTTTGATGCCCCTTGCCTATCGACCCTATTCATGGATCGTCAGCCCATGAAACCCCAGCATATCATTCAGGCCTTTTCACGAACCAATCGCCTCTTTGATGAAGGCAAGAAATTCGGTCAAATCGTCACCTTCCAAACTCCTGACCGTTTTAAAGAAAAGGTGGATGAAGCTCTGAGCCTCTACTCAAATGGTGGCGAAACCAGTGTCTTAGCCCCAGAATGGCAGGAGGAGAAGGCCAAGTTTCTGGAGAAGGTTCATCAACTATTAGCCATCGCTCCAAGTCCAGAGCAGGTGCCTGATTTGGATACAGCGACAGATGCAGAATTAAAACGCTTTGCCAAGGCCTTCCAAGAATTTGACAAACTCCTATCCTCTATACAGGTCTATTCGGACTATGATGAGAAAGTCATTTTCAGAGAGATTGGTCTCAGCCTAGAAGACATCGAGAACTTTGCTGGCCAATATCAAAATGTCATCGAAGAACTCCGCAGACGCAGAAAAGAAGACCAAGAAGATGAAAGCCTTCTCGTAGATATAGAGTATGAGCTTGAATCCATCCGTACCGACGAGATAAACTATCACTATATCCTCTCTCTCATTCAAGCCCTGATTGAAAATCGGGAAAACCTCATTGGTAAAAAGGAAAAGAGTCTGGTAGATAAGTATATCGAAGATTTGAACAAATCCAATCCTAAGTTATCCAGCATCATTTCTAAACTCTGGCAGGATGTTCAAGCTGATGCCAAGAGCTATCAGGGACAGTCTGTAACCCATAAGTTGGATGAGATGATTGAGCTAACAACCCAGAAAAAGATTCGTGAAACGGCAGATTATTGGCAGATAGGAGAGGATGAACTCCAGTTCGTAGTGGACAACTACCGCATCGGACGAGACAAGCAAAATGGCGAAAAAGCCATCACCGAGTCTCAGGACTATCTGGCCTATAAGGAAGCTCACGGAGACAAGGCACTACCAAAACTCAAATACAAAAAAGCCCTCAAAGAGGACTATATGCGCATGATTTCAGAGGATATCCTACCGCTAAGGGGGAGATAGGTTTATACTCTTCGAAAATCTCTTCAAACCACGTCAACGTCGCCTTGCCGTATATATGTGACTGACTTCGTCAGTCTTATCTGCAACCTCAAAACAGTGTTTTGAGCAGCCTGCAGCTAGTTTCCTAGTTTGCTCTTTGATTTTCATTGAGTATTAAAAATAGTCAGAAAGATAATGTTGGGAAGGTTTTCGACTAATTAGGGTCAAAATTCCTCTCTCTTCAAGATGCAAGAAAGCATCCTTGACCTTTTTCTTAGAGTAATGATGGTTGGACTGATTGGCCAGTTGGATGATGCTTCTATCTTCTATACCATCTCTCTTATCATCGACAAAGAGCTTGGACTGAGCGAGGAGAAACAAGATGTATTTCTCGACTTCCTCCAGACCTTCTGTTTGCTCTATCTTAACTTTATAGCGATGCAGTTGCTCTTGTTTTTCAAGGAGGGTTTGGATAATGTTTTCCTGTCCTTCCTTGATAAAAGTCAACAAGGTTTCAACGAAGAAGGTAGCATCGGCACGGTTGAGATGATCGCCAGTATTCCTAAAAGCCTTATAATAGTCTTGCTTATGGTGATTGATTTGTTGGGACAAAACTAACCCTGAAAATTTATCGAGTTTTCTAGACAAGTACTTGGCAAGGATATAGCGTCCTGTCCGACCGTTACCGTCATAGAAGGGATGAATATTTTCAAAAAAATAGTGTCCAGCACAAGCCTTGATAAGGTTTGGGATAGAATGGTCGTTTATAAAACGAATCCACTCTGTCAACATGACCTGAATCTGTTCCTCCTTTTGAGGTGGGATATAGAGGACTTTGCCAGTTTTGTCGTCTTGGATAAAGACCGATTTCTGTCTAAAAAACTCTCCATCGAGTTCATCCTCTGGCGATATTTCTCCCTGTGTTAATTGGTCATAAATCTCTCTGATATCTTCAAGCGATTGGATTTGGAGAAATTCATCCTTCAAGATTTGTTGGTACATTCGCAAGGTGGAAAGATGTTTGATTTGTTCGGTCTTATAGGGGTCTTCCTCTAGGAGTTTCTCCACATCAACCAACTCTTTACGAGTTGTATGGATACCCTCAATCTCATTTGTGGAAATAATCGATTGGTAGAGTTGTTCTTTATAAAATTGATCGTGGGCAATCTTAGGGAGGGTACCAGCTATTTCGCTAATTCGTTGAGACTGCTGTGAGATAGTTTCCATCAGTTGGGAAATCCCAAGATGCAGGGTAACAAATAAAGGGTATTGACTTGTTTTGACAGTATCGCGTTGCATTAAATGAGGATAAAGAGATGTCCTAATGGAGCTGTATCCCTGTAAGCGTAGTTGATACTCTTCCTCATATTGGTCACGATGACTGTAGTAGATTTTTCTAAGTTCTCTATAGTTCATATGTAGTCATCCTCGCATTTCAACGTTTTTTAACATTATATCACAAAATAAGCCTATCTATTGTTTTAAAATAGGTAAAATTGAAGAATAGGATAGCGTAGTTGTCGTTCTAAAGTGCAAAAATGGCCAAAATTTAACAATAGAAATGACAGATGGCAATTCTAAAGTGCAAAAATAGGCAAAATTGAAGAATAGACATCAAAAAAGAAAACCTAAAGTGTAGAAATAAGAAAATGGAGTAATAGAAAGGGGGATATAGTGGAGAAATTATTTATTATCGGAAATGGTTTTGATATGGCGCATGATTTGAAGACGAATTATCTATATTTCAAGAAGTTTGTTTATCAGCAGGCTTATGGGAAAGATGAGTTGTTAGAGTCGTTGCAAACATCAAAGGGAATTTGCGACTTTTTTAGGGAAAAGGATATTGAAATTCAAGAACAACATCGATATGTTAATGAAGATGAGTTGAGAGACATATATGGATATTCTCTGCCTAAAATTAGAAATGGTCAGTTAGATAAACATGAACGGTATCAATTTATTTATCGACATATGATGCAATTAATGAGATTAGAAAATTTTTGGTCTCAGTTGGAGCGTGATTTAGGTTGGATAAATGAGGTGAAAATTATACCGCCATCTTGTGTCTTGGAAAATTTAGAAACATATTCTGAGGAACTGGCAACGATTCTTGAAAAATTTCTAAGAGCAGACATTGAAAACTTATTTAGGGAATGGGTTCAATGTTTTATTCTTGACTGGGATAATATGCCTACTAATCTAAAAAAACTAAAACGAAAGAAATCTGTTGAACACAATAAAAATGCCTACTTTTTAACTTTTAATTATAGTATGTTATTAGAGGATTTCTACGGTATAAATTCTGAACAAATATGTCATATACATGGAAGTATTTCTGAAAATAAGCTAATATTTGGACATAATCGTGAAATGGATTCTTATGATAAATTTAGACAAAATAACCCAACTGAGGTACGTGACTTTCTTCATAATTTAGTTTATTTGACTAGAAAGCCCGTCCATCAGCAACTTAGAAAACACGACTACTTTTTCAAAAGTTTAAGTTCTATCAAAGAAATTTACTTCATTGGTTTTGGTATTCGGGATGAGAATGGAGTAGATTCTCCATACTTTAAAGAAATCTTTAAACAGGCACCGGATGTGAGCATTTATATAGACCAGTTTGATAAGAAGTATGAATATACTATTAAGAAAATACTTAAGTCATGGGGTGCTCATAAAGCTTATCAATTGCAATTTATAGATACAAATAAAGATGAAATAGTTGGAGGAGATATATGACAAAGAAACCAAGTTATCGCTTTGTGAGATATACTGAAGCTTGGGAACAGCGTAAGTTGGGAGAAGTAGCTCAATATCGTAACGGAAAGGCTCACGAAAACTGCATTGATGAGAACGGAAAGTATATTGTAGTAAATTCAAAATTCATTTCCACAGATGGTGAAGTAAAGAAATTTTCTAATAAGAAAAATGAAGCATTGTTTGAAAATGAGATTGCCTTTGTGCTGAGTGATGTTCCAAATGGTCGTGCTATTGCGAGAACATTTTGGGTCGAAAAAAATGATAAATACACGCTAAATCAGCGAATCGCAGGGATAACTCCAATAGGCGAAACATTCCCTTATTTTCTTTACATTTTAATGAATAGGCATCCATATTTCTTAGCATTTGATGATGGAGCAAAGCAAACAAATTTATCAGTTTCTGATGTAATGGGATTTGAAGCATATTATCCAAAATACAGCGAACAACAGAAAATTGGAGCATATTTTCGCAATCTCGACCACCTTATCACCCTTCAACAGCGTAAGTTAGAGGTGCTCAAAGAGCAGAAGAAAACCTACCTCAAACTCCTCTTCCCAGCCAAGGGACAAACCAAACCAGCCCTTCGCTTCGCAGGATTTGAAGATGACTGGAAGGAAGTGAAGTTGGGGGAAACTGAAACTCTTTTTACAGATGGCAACTACGGAGAAGCTTATCCATCAGAGAAAGACCTTACTACTAGTGAAAATGGTGTCCCTTTTTTAAGAGGTAGTAATCTTGTAAATGGAGTTTTGGATGAGACTAATGCAAATTATATAACTCATGAAAAACATGAAGAGCTGACGTCTGGTCACATTGAATTGGATGATATTATTTTAGCAGTGAGAGGATCATTAGGAGCTATTGGATACGCTAAAGATGAGAATGTTGGATGGAACATCAATTCACAGCTCGCAATTATTCGGACTAACAAAAATGAAGCTAAAGGAGATTTTCTCTTACAATTTTTTATTAGTACAAAAGGGCAAAGAGAATTGTTATCGAGAAATACTGGAACAGCATTAAAGCAGTTACCACTGAAGCAACTGAAAGATATCCCAGTCCCTCTCCCCTCCCTCCCTGAACAAGAAGCAATCGGTTCTTTCTTCCAAGGCCTAGACAAGTCCATTGCCAAGCAAGAGGAAAAAGTTAACCAGCTCAAAGAAAGCAAACAAACCCTACTCAGAAAAATGTTTATATAAGATACAAAGACCGTCAAAAGCCCAGTAAAAATAGGGAACTGGCGCAGTCTTCGATGAAGACCAGACAGTTTATCTTTTTTACTCAGCTTTTAGGTCGTGTTCAATTCATAAGATACCAAGACCATAAAAAGCTACACTAAACGAATGAAAGTTGAAATTGATAGGAGACCCTATGTCACAAACAGATTTATCAAGAGAACTCTACCAATCCCTCTGGAATGCGGCAGATATACTGCGTGGCCAGATGGAAGCCAATGAATACAAGTCCTACCTCTTGGGCTTGATTTTCTACAAGTACCTATCCGACAACATCCTCCAAGCCGTCTGTGATAACTTGGACGAGACCTTTGAGTCCTTCCAGCAAGCGCAGCTTCTCTACGAGGAAAACTTTGCGGATGCAGATGTCCGTGAAGACCTCATCGAGGTCTTAAATGACGAGTTGGGCTATGTGATTGATCCTTCTCTGACCTTTACCAAGCTGGTTCAGTCTATCCACGAAGGAACCTTCCAGCTAGAGTCCCTAGCCCAAAGTTTCCGTGATATCGAGCAGGCCAATGAAAAATTTGAAAATCTTTTCGAAGATATCGACCTCTATGCGAAAAAGCTAGGAAACACCCCACAAAAGCAAAACAAGACCATCTCTGAGGTTATGAAACAGCTCAACGATCTCAATGTCTCTGGTCATGCTGGTGATATCTTGGGTGATGCTTATGAGTACTTGATTGGCCAGTTTGCCAGTGATTCTGGGAAAAAGGCTGGGGAGTTCTATACACCTCAAGCAGTTTCTCACCTCATGACTCAGATTGTCTTTGCAGGGCGTGAGCATCAAAAGGGGATGTCGGTTTACGACCCGACCATGGGTTCTGGTTCTCTCTTGCTCAATGCCAAGCGCTATAGTAAGGAAGCTTCGACGATTTCTTACTACGGTCAAGAGTTGATTACTTCGACTTTCAACCTTGCTCGCATGAATATGATGCTCCATGGGGTTGCGATTGAGAACTATCACCTCAGCAATCACGATACCCTAGATGAAGATTGGCCGACTACCGAGCCGACAGACTTTGATGGAGTTTTGATGAACCCACCCTATTCACTGAAGTGGTCAGCAGATAGTGGATTCTTGCAAGATCCTCGCTTTTCAAGTTATGGAGTTCTTGCACCTAAGTCTAAAGCAGATTTTGCCTTCCTCCTTCACGGTTTTTACCATCTCAAGCATAATGGAGTTATGGCCATTGTCCTTCCTCACGGAGTTCTCTTCCGAGGAGCAGCCGAGCAGAAAATTCGCCAGCACCTACTAGAAGAAGGCGCTATTGATACAGTTATCGGCTTGCCAGCAAATATCTTCTACAATACCTCTATCCCTACAACCATTATTATCCTTAAAAAGAATCGCACCAATAAGGATGTCTTCTTTATCGATGCCTCAAAAGAGTTTGAAAAAGGGAAAAATCAAAACAATATGACCGAAGACCATATTGCTAAGATTTTGGAGACTTATCAAAAACGCGAGAATGTCGAGAAGTTCGCCCATCTAGCCAGCTTTGAAGAGATTGTCGAAAATGACTACAACCTCAACATTCCACGCTATGTCGATACCTTTGAGGAAGAACCAGTTGTTCCCCTAGCCGACCTCGCAGATCAACTCGCAGAGATTGATAAAGAGATTGGTCAAGTAGAAGCCAGACTCGCACACATGCGCAGCCAGCTAGTAGGCACAACACCAGAAGCCCAAGCAGAATTAACCGCCTATCTCGAAAAATTGAATGAGATTTAGAGAGTAGGGGAAGAGTGAAAAGACGCAGGCCGATTTGAGCCTGCGTTTTGGTCTCCGAAAATTTGGGAAAAGACAATATTATTTCAAAAATTTTTAGGAATGAAAATAAAATATTTAATATTTAGTCATGAAATCTCCAAGATTTTTGATTTGTTGTTTAATGATGTGGTATTGTTCAGTTGAGCTTTTAGGGAGAACATATCTTGTAGATCGTCCCTTACCTTCTATCTCAATATACTTTTTATTTTGTAGAGATTTTAAATTTTCTCTAAATTTATACTCAGTCATGAGAGAATTTTCGAGGACATCATTTTTAGTAATGCTACCATTTTTAATGATATATTCAAGTATTATCTTTTCATTATCTGATGTATCCGCATAAGAAGACAATAAGTCTACTTTCCAGATTGTAACAACAGTACTATCAAAGGTAGTGCTTACCTCAGGGATTTTTAGTTTATACTTTTCGGAAATATCAAAAATTTTTGGTCCACCTGATCCAGCTTTTTCGGACATCCCAATTCTACGGAATAATGAAGAGATTGTACTATTTCGCGTTTTGGAAGTTCCGCCATGTATAAATTCGGGAATAGAAATTTTCATCTTACCTGGATTTTTAAATTCATAGAAGTCTTGATAAGCTGTAATAACTATAGGAGAATCAAAGTCATAGTAAGCATGCATTAAGCAGTTTACTAAAGCTTCACGTATAGATTCAGATAGGTCTTTCTTGAATGGTAAACGGTGGGCAGATTCGTTATTAAACTCAAATCTATCATTTGTTGTAGTAGTTAATTTCTTATATGCTAAATTGAAAAAATCAAACATGTTTAAATCAGGGTACATCATATCCCCTGTTGAAATTCTATCGTTCCACCTAGTTGAAAGGGAGGTATCTTTTTCAAAATAGTCTAATTGAAATTTGGGATAACGAGAAATGATAGAATTGTACTTTCCAAAAAATATTAGTCCTCCTGCGGTTAATTTATATGTATTATCAATCCTGTCTTTTTTAAATACACCAATTTCGATTAGAAAATTTCTCAACGAAATGCTATTATATTTTGTATTACCAGTAAGTTCAATTAATAATTGCTTGTAATGTTTTATTGTATCTAAATTTAAATCATTTTCGTCAAAATTATTAAGTAACTCACTATCAATATCATCATGAGAACTAGTCATCAGATATTTAAGTTCTTCTTTATCAAGTCGAACATCGCCTTCACCTAATCTTTTATATGACTCACGATAATCATTTTTTAGATGGACGGGTTTTTGGTGAGGATTCGCTTCTCTTACAGTGATTACCATGAGTTGTTTATTTTTGCCTGGAATATCAATGTATTCAATATCATTATCTGTAAGTAAGTTACAACTAACTTTTTGTTTGTTTGCGACTAAAGCGAATAAATTGTCTCGTATTTTTTGAGGATTATTGACTCCTTGGTAGGGGTCAATATTTTTTTCGTCTATCCCGAGAATTATTTTCCCGCCATTTGTATTTGCAAATGCTGAGTAGGTTTCCCAGAAAGATTCTGGAAGATCGTTTTTAGCTTTTTTGTATTCTAAATCAACCCCTTCAAATTTTAAGTCCATATTTTCCCTTCCTAAAATATAATGTTGCTTAAATTTATTTTTTTAAATGATTGTCACGCGAAAAAGTAAATTTGATAGATAATTAAAATCTTTGATTTCATCGTATTTCTAAGATATATTTTAAAATATTCACGCGAAAATCACGCGAAAATCGCGCGAATATTTGTAATCAAAATTCAATTGAAAAATGTAGAATTTTCAATAATAAAATAGATGGATTTAAAATCTATTTTATTATAACACAGAGATAAGAAAAAATAGATAGTGAGACGAGTTTAAATAGGATTACTCGTTATGAAATGTTAATTACTTTTGATGGCTTAACAAATATTATCAATAATGTAGTCATTCGAATGATTCTCATTGCAATGTACTGAAATTAACAAAAAGAAAAAACGCTTGAATCAGCGTTTTTCTTCTGTATTGATTCGTATTGAATGCTTACTTAACTTCGGTAAACACAACGTGTTTGCGAAGTTTTGGTGAGTATTTCTTCAATTGAAGACGGTCTGGAGTGTTACGTTTGTTTTTAGAAGTAAGGTACAAGCGTTCACCAGATTCTTTGTGTTCAAGTGTAATATTTACGCGCATGGTATCTCCCTTCTATTATTCAGCTGATGCAGCTTTAGCGATTTTACGTCCTTTGTAGTATCCTTTAAGTGATACACGGTGAGAACGTGAGTAATCTCCAGTAGTTTCGTCAAAGTTTACAGATGGAGCTGTTACTTTGTAGTGTGTACGACGTTTGTTTTTCTTCGCTTTTGAAGTGCGACGTGCAGGTACTGCCATTTTGATTTCTCCTTTAGGTATTTATATTCGATTCAATCTACTGATTTTCATCAACCATACTAGGATAACACATTTTTTTTGTAAAGTAAAGTTACTTGACAAAAAAAGATGAAAAAATTCTCCTGTCAGTCCTAGCAGACAGGAGAAAATGTTAAATATCAATCTCAAATGGTTCGTCAATGGTTTCTGATACGTATTTTCCGTCTTTCTTCCGTTGTTTGACACATTCTGTGAGGAGATATTCGATTTGCCCATTGACTGAACGAAAGTCGTCTTCTGCCCATGATGCGAGTGCAGCGTATAACTTTGTTGAGAGTCGAAGGGGGATCTGCTTTTTTTAGCTTCAGCCATCTTTAGTAAAGACTTCCTGTGTTGACAATTGGTTGTGCATCATGATTGCCACAGAGAACGACTAGGAGATTTGAAACCATGGCAGCTTTTCGTTCTTCGTCAAGCTCTACCAATTCCCCTTCATTGAGCCGTTCTAGTGCCATTTCAACCATTTCTATTAATTGATATCTAAATGATATCGCTTTAATTTATAACGTGAAAAAAAGTAGAAAAATAATTACTAAAAACTTTCAGCCCAATAATTTCTTTTAAAAGGTGAGATTATATTGTGCTCAAATACTCTTTTATTCTTATAACTTTTACACTATAATTGTAGTTAGAAAGGAAGAGAAATGTTTGATTATAGAGCACTAGTTATTTTGATGACTTTGATGGATCATTGTGAGCTATCGTTATATGAGTTATCTGTTAAGGTGAGCTTACCTATAAAGGAAGTCAAAGAAGGAATAGATTATTTAGTGCCTTATCTAGCTAATAAAGGGATAGTGCTGGATAAAAAGCAAGGTCGCTATAGTTTATCAAATCGTACGAAGCAATCTTTGACAGATATTATTAAGTCGGATGAATTGGTTTTACCAAAGTCGACTCGCTTAGCTTTAATCTATCTTTACACTTTTTGCCGATTAGATTTTATATCAAATAATCATTACCAAGACTTTTTGAAAGTAAGTAAGAATACAACCTTATCTGATATTCAATCATTAAGAAAGATTATGTTAGATAATGATTTGGAGCTAGGGTACAGTAGAGCAAAAGGTTATACTTTACACGGTTCAGAGTGGAATAAGCACCGCTTAGCTTTTCAAATGGTTAGTGAGTTGCTGGAATCCTCCATAGGGATTTGGGGTTTGGATTATGTTTTATCCAGTTGGGGGTATTCATTAACTTATGATTTGATAAATCAGGTAGTTAAAGATTATTATGAGAAGCTACAGCTAGTACCTATTGTAAATCAATTAAAAGTTTGCCTTTTCGGTTTAGTATTCATTCTGTGTAGGTATCAAAGGGATGTTGAAAGAGTATGTCTTTCAGAGACATTAGTATCTCCTGTTATTCAAGATATAACCACTATTTTATTGGATACAGTGGTTGATTTGGGGATTATAGATACGGTGTTTTCTGAGGATGATTATCGCTATATCACAGTTTTATTATCAAGTTGCTTTGAAGGTGAAGTAGATGTTGCTCCGGTTTACTTTAATCAACTAACAGAGGCTATTATAAGTAGAATGGAAGATATTTCTTTGTTACATTTTAAACAAAGGGAAGGATTGAGAGAAAATCTTCGCCGCCACCTTATACCGGCTTACTATAGATTAAAGTTCGGCCTACCTAGTTCAAATGAATATGTATTGCATGTTAAAGAACATTATCCTGATTTATTTGAACTAGTAAAAGATTCTTTGACTCCCTTGATGGACGCTATTGACAAACCCATACCTGATAGTGAAACAGCATATTTTGTTATCCATTTCGGAGGTTATTTAAAGAAAGCAGATACTTTGCCTCAAAAATGGTATAAAGCAGCAATCATTTGTCCTAATGGTGTTAGTTCTTCATTGATGTTAAAAGAAAATCTATTAGCATTATTTCCTCAAATTGAGTTTATAGGAACCTCAAAGATTGATGATTTACAGGTGAAAGCTAGTAGTGACTATGATATGGTTTTTTCTACCATAAAGGTGGAGACAGAAAAGCCAAATTATCTAGTTTCGGTTATGATGACTGAAGAGCAAGCAATACAACTAGTAGAACTAGTGTTAAAAGATTTTCCGAATTTAGAGTATGGGGATTTTGAGATTGAACAAATCCTGAATATTGTCAAAAGATATGGAATTATTACACAAGAATTGGAATTAAGATTGGCGTTAAAGAATTATCTTTATCAAAAAAATGATAGAAAGGAAATTGTACCAGTGCTAGAACAACTTATTACCAAAGAAACCTATCAGGTTAGTTCGCAAAAATTAGGATGGAAGGAGGCGATTCGTTTAGCAGCTAAACCGCTTTTGGATCAAGATAAGATAACGGAGAACTACCCTGAGGCAATGATTCAAAAAGTAGAAGAGTTTGGGCCTTTTATTAATTTAGGGAAGGGAGTAGCAATTCCTCACGCTCGGCCAGATGAAGGTGTGAATGAAATAGGAATGTCAATGTTAGTTTTGGAAAAACCGATTTATTTATTGGATAATCCAGAACAAGAGGTAAGATTGTTGATTTGTATTGCAGCCATTGATAATGAAAGTCATTTAAAGGCTTTGTCACATTTAACAACAATTTTAAGAGATAAAAATCATGTTCAAACTTTAATATCATCAAAAAACTATGATGACATTGAAATGATAATTAAACAGGAGGATTAAATAATGTTAAAAATTGGTACAGCTTGTGGTTCAGGATTAGGTTCAAGTTTTATGGTACAGATGAATATTGAATCTGTATTGAGTGATTTGAATGTTTCAGATGTAGAAGTTGAACACTATGATTTAGGTGGAGCAGATCCAAATGCTGCTGATATTTGGATTGTTGGTCGTGATCTAGCTGATTCAGCTAGTCATCTTGGAGATGTTCGTATCTTAAATAGTATTATTGATATGGATGAACTACGAGAATTAATTACGAAACTTTGTGAAGAAAAAGGACTTATATAGGAGGCTAGCGTCATGATGAAGTTCATATTGGATATTGTTAGTACACCAGCTATTTTAGTAGCTTTAATTGCAATCTTAGGATTAGTTCTTCAGAAGAAGAAATTACCTGATATTATTAAAGGTGGAATTAAGACCTTTGTTGGTTTCTTAGTTGTATCTGGTGGTGCAGGAATCGTACAAAATTCTTTAAATCCATTTGGTACCATGTTTGAGCATGCTTTTCATTTATCTGGCGTTGTGCCGAATAATGAAGCAATTGTAGCTGTAGCTTTAACAACATATGGATCAGCTACTGCAATGATTATGTTTGCAGGCATGGTGTTCAATATCTTAATTGCTCGTTTTACTCGATTTAAATATATCTTTTTAACAGGGCACCACACTCTATATATGGCGTGTATGATTGCGGTCATTTTATCAGTTGCTGGCTTTACTAGCTTGCCTCTCATCTTACTAGGAGGATTAGCACTCGGTATTATTATGAGTATTTCCCCAGCATTTGTGCAAAAATATATGGTTCAATTAACTGGAAATGACAAGGTGGCTTTAGGTCATTTCAGTTCTTTGGGATATTGGTTGAGTGGTTTTACTGGTAGCCTTATCGGTGACAAATCAAAATCAACAGAGGACATTAAATTTCCAAAGAGTTTAGCTTTTTTACGTGATAGTACTGTTAGTATCACTTTATCTATGGCAGTTATTTACATTATTGTAGCTATCTTTGCAGGGTCAGAATATATAGAAAAAGAAATTAGTAGTGGTACAAGTGGTCTAGTTTATGCTTTACAATTAGCAGGTCAATTTGCAGCAGGGGTATTTGTTATTTTAGCAGGTGTTCGCCTTATTTTGGGTGAAATTGTTCCAGCCTTTAAAGGTATTTCAGAGCGTCTTGTACCTAATTCAAAACCTGCTTTGGATTGTCCGATTGTTTATACTTATGCACCCAATGCAGTTCTAATTGGATTTATCTCTAGTTTTATTGGTGGTTTAGTAAGTATGGCAATTATGATTGCTTCAGGAACGGTTGTTATCTTACCAGGTGTTGTGCCTCATTTCTTCTGTGGAGCGACTGCAGGTGTTATTGGGAATGCATCTGGTGGTGTTCGTGGAGCTACTATTGGAGCATTTTTACAAGGTATTTTAATTAGTTTTCTTCCAGTCTTTTTAATGCCAGTTTTGGGAGGACTTGGTTTCCAAGGATCAACTTTCTCAGATGCAGATTTTGGTCTATCAGGAATTATTTTAGGAATGTTAAATCAATTTGGCTCACAAGCAGGCATTGTGATTGGTCTTGTTCTTATTTTAGCAGTTATGTTTGGAGTATCCTTTATTAAAAAGCCATCTGTAAAGGAGGAATAAGGGATGATTTTAAGTAAAAATAGAGAAGATGAGTTAAGAAAATTTGCAACAAAAATCCGATTAAATACTCTTGAAACCTTGAATCATCTTGGATTCGGACATTACGGAGGAAGTCTGTCTATCGTAGAAGTTCTAGCAGTGCTTTATGGTGAAATAATGCCAATGACTCCAGAAATATTTGCATCACGAGATAGAGATTATTTCATATTATCAAAAGGTCACGGAGGACCAGCTCTATACAGTACACTCTATTTGAATGGTTTCTTTGACAAAGAATTCTTATATTCTTTAAATACAAATGGAACCAAATTACCGTCTCATCCTGATAGAAATCTAACGCCAGGCATAGATATGACAACGGGCTCTTTAGGACAAGGAATTAGTGTTGCAACCGGACTTGCATATGGTCAGAGAATAAGAAAGAGTCCCTTTTATACTTATGCTATTGTTGGAGATGGTGAGTTAAATGAGGGACAATGTTGGGAGGCTATACAGTTTGCTTCTCATCAACAGTTATCCAACTTAATTGTATTTGTTGATGATAACAAAAAACAATTAGATGGTTTTACAAAGGATATTTGTAATCCAGGTGATTTCGTAGAAAAATTTTCAGCATTTGGATTTGAATCCATTAGGGTCAAGGGTTCAGATATTAGAGAAATTTATGAAGGGATTGTCCAATTAAAACAGTCAAATAATTCATCACCTAAGTGCATTGTATTAGATACTATTAAAGGTCAAGGGGTTCAAGAGCTGGAAGAAATGAAATCCAACCATCATCTTCGCCCTACTGTAGAGGAGAGACAAATGTTAACTTCAGTTGTAGAAAGATTAAGTCAGGAATTGGAGGAAACAGAATGATGAGAAGCACGAAAGAATTACGGCATGTATATAGAGACTTCCTTTTAGAGGCTAATCAAAGTTATTCTGATATAGTAGTCTTAGAAGCCGATTTGTCAAGTTCGATGGCTACTCATAATCTTGAAAAGGACTTTGGAGACCGTTATGTGAATGTTGGGATTATG
This sequence comes from Streptococcus pseudopneumoniae, assembly GCF_038148935.1. Classification (GTDB taxonomy): domain Bacteria; phylum Bacillota; class Bacilli; order Lactobacillales; family Streptococcaceae; genus Streptococcus; species Streptococcus pseudopneumoniae_U. Next base: position 23,098 of record NZ_JBBJZX010000026.1, read on the forward strand.
GAAGCAGAAATGGTCGGCCTTGCAGCAGGCTTGTCTATTCAGGGGTTTAGACCTTATCTTCATACATTTGGTCCTTTTTCTTCACGAAGGGTATTTGATCAATTATTTATTTCTCTTGGATACGCACAATTGGATGCCACTGTGATTGGATCAGATGCAGGAGTAACTGCAGAAATGAATGGTGGGACACATATGCCATTTGAAGAAATTGGATTGTTACGTTTAATTCCTAAATCGATCATTTTTGAAGCAACTGATGATGTCCAATTTCGTGAAATATTGAACCAGACATTAGACTTAAAAGGACTAAAATATATTCGAACAATTAGAAAAGCTCCAGTTCCTGTGTATCAAGGTGGAGAAGATTTTTCTAAGGGCTACATTGAGTTAAGACATGGGGAAGATGTTGTAATCGTTGCTTCTGGTATAATGGTTGCTCCAAGTATTCGAGTTGCAGATAAACTGTCTAAAGTAGGTTATTCAGTAGGTGTGATAGATTTATTTAGAATCAAACCGATACCAGAACAGATAAAAACAATGTTAAGTGGAAAAACTATATTTACTGTAGAAAACCACAATCAGATAGGTGGAATTGGCAGTTCTTTATGTGAATTATTCTCTGATGATGGAATAACAAAAATTCATCGGATGGGTGTTCAAGAAAGATTCGGTCAAGTAGGGAAAATGGATTATCTTCTTAATGAGTATGGTTTGAGTGAATCGAATATAAAAGAGAAGGTTCTAGAAATTTATAATGCAAGATAGATGTTAAATACACTTATCTGAAAGAATTT